>JASIGB010000322.1:0-6791 GCA_030045355.1 Bryobacteraceae bacterium | reverse complement strand
CTCTACGATCGGCTTACCGAAGCGTCTGTACGGCCACCTGGCATCGGCCATCTGGAAGATCCCTCGCTGGCCACGGACCTGACAGTCGCGCGCGATTTCGATCTGGGAATGACGGGTCCGCCGCTCTCCGTCGCGATGGATTTCATCGCCAGCGGCATGATCACGATGGTCAGTGGATTCGCCTCAGCCATCATTGTCGCGGCGTACCATTGGTGGGCAGGCGTGGTTCTCGCCGGCGCTTGGCTCGCCACGCACTACTTTCTGCGCGAAAGCGGCGTTTGGTTCGACCGCAACACACCGGAGGTGCGGGCAGCGCAGCGCGACGCCGATTACGCCTACCGGCTGGCCGTCGATCCGCCCGCGAGCAAGGAGCTGCGCTTGTTCGGCCTGGCCGGCTGGACCCTCGATCGATTCGTGCGGCAGCGCACGCGATTGCATGAGTTGCAGTATATTGCGACGCGCATGCGAGAGCGCCCGCTGGCCTGGAGCATAGTGCTGGTGATTGCCGCGAACGTGGCCATTTTCTGGGCCATATCGAGCGCCGCGCTCGCGCATCAAATCAGTCTTGGAGCGGCCGTGACGTTTTTGCAAAGCGCCGTGGGTGTTTCGGCCATTGCATTTGGCGGCCTGAATTGGGCGCTCGATGGAGCGTCCGCGCCGGTCGCGGCCGTCCTGCGCCTGGGAGAAGCCGCGGAGCGAGCTGGCAAACTGCCTTTGGGCAACCTAGCCGCGAACAGCAAGCCCGCGCGTGAGATTCGCCTGCGCGACGTGACGTTTGCGTATCCAGGCAGCGCCCCCGTCTTGGAACACTTCGACTTGACCATTCCCGCGGGCACATCGCTTGCGATTGTCGGTCAGAACGGGGCAGGGAAGACGACGCTGGCGAAGCTGTTATGCCGCCTCTATGATCCGAGCGAAGGCGCCATTGAAGTCGATGGCGTGGATTTGCGCAGCTTCGATCTGGAGTCGTGGCGCTCGCGCATCACCGCGGTGTTCCAGGACTTCATTCGCTTCGAATTGCCGCTGCGGGATAATGTCGCGCCCAAAGGTGCGCCGGATAAGCTGATTTACGAAGCTCTCGAATCCGCGGGCGCTGACAACCTCGCCTGGTTGGACACGGTGCTCGCCAAGGGCTACACGGACGGAACCGATCTCTCCGGCGGGCAGTGGCAGCGCGTGGCGTTGGCCAGGGCGCTGGTTGCGGTGAGGATGGGCGCAGGGGTTGTTTTGCTTGATGAACCCACCGCGCAGCTCGATGTGCGCGGCGAGGCGGAGATTTTCGAGCGCCTGCTGGCGGCTACGCGGCACTGCACAACGATCTTGATCTCGCACCGTTTCTCCACCGTTCGGCATGCCGATCGGATTTGCGTTTTGGAACATGGGGGCGTGGTCGAACTGGGAACGCACGACGAATTGATGGCGCTGGGGGGCCGGTATCGGACGATGTTCGACCTGCAGGCGCAGCGATTCCAGGAAGCGAATGAGGAAGGCGATGCCTACGAAGTCCTCTCCTAGCATCGAGCCTCTGCCGCCGGCGCTGGGGTCCATGTGGCGGCTGTGCAAACTCGGGTACCGGCGCGAGCGCCGGCTGATGATCGTCTCCTTGGTCCTTGCGCAGCTCGCCGCTTTGCCAGGGTCTCTGTTGGCGCTGTGGCTGGCATTGCTGGGCGACGGTGTGATTCAACATCGATCGGGCTTGGTCTTGGGTTCCGCGCTAGGCATGGCTGTGAGCACCGCCGCCACTTGGTTCCTGCTGACGATCAGCACGCGCGTCCAGCGGCGATTCCGCGATAAGGTGACCATCGCGCTGGAAGCGCACGTGGCGCATCTGCAAGCGTCGATCGTGTCGGTGGCGCATCAGGAGCGGCCGGAATATCTGGATCGTCTCTCGATGCTGCGAAATCAGATCTTCGTTCTCGACCACATGTACGTGTCGCTCTTCACCACGCTGGGGTGGCTGCTGCGCCTGGCGGTGACGATGGCACTGCTGGCATGGGTCCATCCGGCGTTGCTTCTGTTGGGCGTATTCGCGCTGCCGACAGCGATTGCGTCATTCTGGAGGCCGGACGTCGAGCGTAAGGCGCAGGAACGCGGCGCGCAGGCCGAGCGGCTCTCAAGGCACCTCTTCCATCTGGCGACGACAGCGGCCCCGGGCAAAGACGTACGGGTGTTGGGAATCGGCGATCAGATTTTGCATGACCGGCGCGCAGCCTGGGAGCGCTGGTATCGCCCGATCGCGCGGGCACGCTGGGGAACCGCCGTCTGGAATGCACTCGCTTGGGCGATTCTCGGCGCCGCCTATGCCGGAGCGGTGGTCTTCGTGACCTGGGTGATTCATGCCCCGGCGGCACAGATCCTGCTGGTGCTCGCAGCCGGCGCGGGCCTGGCCGCTTATCTGCGAGCCGCCGTGGGCGAGATCGGCTTCCTGCGCGGATTCTGGGCCGATGGTTCGCGGCGGCTGGCCTGGCTGGAGGACTATGCGGCGAAAGAGGCCGCGTCCGGCGATCTGGCGGCTCCTGCCGTACTGAAGGAAGGCATTCGATTCGATCATGTTTCGTTCGCGTATCCGGGAAACACAACACGCCTGGTGTTGGAGGACATCTCGCTCGCGTTGCCGGCCGGGGCGGTAGTTGCGATTGTGGGG
Source organism: Bryobacteraceae bacterium (assembly GCA_030045355.1). Taxonomy (GTDB): domain Bacteria; phylum Acidobacteriota; class Terriglobia; order Bryobacterales; family Bryobacteraceae; genus Palsa-89. The sequence continues at coordinate 4,147 of JASIGB010000322.1, read as the reverse complement.
CAGAATGGCGCGGGGAAGACCACCCTCGTAAAGTTGCTCGCTAAGATGTACGAGCCGGCCTCCGGCGCCATCCTGATCGACGGAGTGCCGCTGTCGCGCATCGCTGCAACCGATTGGCGCGCACGCCTGTCCGGTGCATTTCAGGACTTCTTCCGTTTCGAATTTCGCGCGCGGCACACCATCGGTTTGGGCGATCTCGGCCGCCTCGAATCTGAGCCCGCGGTCGTATCAGCAGTCGGCCGTGCCGGGGCCGGCGACGTTGTTGCGCGTCTCCAGCTCGGCCTGGATACTCAATTGGGTCCGACCTGGCCCAACGGCGCCGAGCTGTCATTCGGGCAGTGGCAAAAACTCGCGCTGGCTCGCGGATTCATGCGCGACGACCCGCTGGTGCTGGTGCTCGACGAACCCACCGCTGCCATTGACGCCGAGACCGAACACGCGCTGTTCGAGCGCTACGCCGCTGCGCGCAGTGAGCAGAATCGCAACGGCCGAATCACCATACTGGTGTCGCACCGCTTCTCCACCGTTCGCATGGCTGACCTGATACTCGTGTTGGACGGAGCGAAGCTGGTCGAATCGGGTACTCACGACGAGCTGATGGCCAACCATGGTCCTTACTCGGAGCTGTACACGATCCAGGCCGCCGGCTACCGGTAATTGCAGGTCCCACCTGGAATGCGCGTAAGTCCGAGCCGTTATCCTCATGCGGGTTCATCACACGGATGCAATTCTCCGCATTCAGTGGTAGATTCTCTCCCCAGGAGGGTTGCACTATGCCCGCGTGGTCACTGCTTACGGTCCTTACGGTAGCCTGGGCGATCGTTACGCTCATCCTCGCCGTGCTCGTCGCCTACCGATCGCTGGTGGGCTTCAAGGAGGAGGACACGCTCATTCTGAGCTTTGGCGAGTCGAGCTTGCGAGAAGAACAGAAGCAAGTCCAGTCCCGCTTGCACTATCTACGGCCGTTTATCCTCGGATTCGGCTGGGCGTCTGCGGCGCTTCTCGCCATCATTGCCGCCATCTGGATCTATCGCGGGGTACAAAATCTGCTTGCGTGAGCCAACGACCCGTGATCCAAGGTCTGGGCCGAGCAAGTGCCGATGCCCATGCCGGTTCACGGAACCGGCGCTGCCGCGATTGGCGCGACGATCTAGCCTGCACCAAAGTGGATGGAAGCCGGAGTTCTCTAAGCTACAATGAGTCAAGCGATTCAGGTCGCGCTCCAGCACTGTAACCCATCGAAGGGGCGGTTAGCTCAGCCGGTTAGAGCGCCTGCCTTACAAGCAGGAGGTCCGCGGTTCGAGCCCGCGACCGCCCACCACCACGTCAGACTCATCCGCGACCCGGCGCACCCTCTACACTAGGGAGTGTGGTGGCAGCTCGGTATCTCGTGTCTCTCTTATGTCTTTCTCTTGCGGCGCATGCGGCCGAACTCCAGCCGGAGACCGCGGCCGCATTCGACCGCTACGTAAAACTCACCGAAGAAGGCTTCGCCCAGCATCAAGGGTTCCAGGATTTCCTCTGGCTGGACCATCATCCGAAGGACAAAACGCTGGTGTGGATGCAGCAAAGCGTACTAACGCCCATGCAAACCCTCGATCATGGCGCACCCATCCAAGTGCCCGGCGGCGTCATCCAGCATTGGCTCGGGGCGTTCTATGGCGAAGGATCGAACGCAGCCGACGCGAAAGGGAAACTGCTCAACTTCGCGGACTACAAGGAGTTTTTCAAGGGGCAGATCCTCGATTCCAAGCTGAAAAAGCAGACCGGCGATCAGTACGACGTCCTTCTCCGCCTGTACAAGAAGCAGATCAGCACCGTGGTGTTAAACGTGAATGGCACCGCGAAGTATACGGAGCTCGACCCCATGCGGTGGACGATGAGTTTTCATTCCACGTACATCGGAGAAGTGGAGCATCCCAAGGATAAAAAGAAGTTGGATGAGGAGCGTTCGCCCGAAGAGACGGAAGGCTATCTGTGGCGCTTGAACTTGTATTACCGGGTTCAACAGAGGGAAAACGGCGTCTACATCGAGTTCGAGGTGGTTTCGCTCGCGCGAAGCTTCGAAGGGAAACTGAACCGGTCCCGGATTCTTACCGGATTTCAGGACTTCCCTCACGAATTCGCGCAGGACATGCTCTCCGCGCTCGAAAGGGTCTTTCCGCGGCCACCCCGCAGTTGACGGCTCGGCGCGGGAAGTTCAGCGGCTCATCGTTTTCGCTTCCAGAACCAGCGGTTTTGCCCGTGGCTGCAAGCAGAAACTCAGACCCGGCGGCAAGTTCCGGAACAAGATCCGTCCATGCCTCCGGGGCGTTTGAATTGCCACTGTTCCTTCGCTCCAAGCTCGTAACCGACACTTCCGCGCCGAGCATCTCGAACAAACGATACACCAACACGCTCAGCCGGACGGACTGCTCCTCCAGCAGGTCGAGAAGTTCTTGCTGTTCCGGGGGCAACTCGATTACTTCCTGCAGGGTGGCGGTGATGGCGCGAATGCTGGTTAACCGCGTTCTGAAGCGGTGTGCTAACGCACGGCAAGCCAACGCCTGCTCCGGTGCCTCGCATTGACAAGAAATACCGCTTGTGAACGCCCGGAGTCGCATTTCAACGTACTCCAGCCGGGCGCCCCACGTCTCGAAGCCCTCTTTCATTTGTTCCAGTAGCCTGGCGATTTCGTCGCTGGTCTTGTCAGAGTCTGCCGGGCCGAGGCGAGAGGGCAGCGTAAAACCACTCGCCTCGAGCGCTGACATTAGTTCGGCTCTGGCCGCCGGCCCAAAACCGCGTATGGCCGTCTCGTAGTCACGGGCGAGGACGCTACGGAGCGTATGCAACCCGGCGAGGTGTAGCGCGTTTCGAACTCGCCTGGAAAGCTTCAGTTCCTCGATGGGCGTGTCCAAGAAAAGCGGCATAGTTGTGTCTCAACCGCGAAAACATCTTCTTCAAAAGTCAGCCCGTATCGCGACCTGTCCGGTGCGATTGCCACCCTGACCCTGGGGCAGCGCGGCTTGCAAAACGCCAAAGCTGGAAGGGTTGCCGATGTTCAACGCGGGCGGCGCAAAATTGGTGTGGTTGAGCACGTTGGTGAACGTCGCTTCAAAGCGCACATGCAGCCGCTCGCCGATATTGAAGCGCTTGGCCAGCCCCGCATCCACATCGATCATACCGGGGCCCTGCAAGATTCCGACGCCGCAGTTACCAAACCGTCCGGCATCGGTGGGCGGCAGGGCGAAGGCGTTGAGGTTGAAGAAATTTTGCGTGGTCTGATTGGCATATGGGTTGCTTACGCAGTCCGGCCGCGCGATGGCCCCGCCGGTGTTTCGCACGATCAAATTAGTGTTGGATTGATCGTCGGCCGGAGGCATCGTGGGAGTGAGCCATTGACCGGTCTGTATTGTTGTCACGGTGCTGAGGGTCCAGCCTCCGATGATGGGACTCAGGAATCCGGGACCTCTTAAAGCTTGTCCCTTTCCGAACGGCAGTTGGTAAGTGCCCGTTAGCATGAAGCGCTGGCGCGGCATCCCCACCACGTTGCCGCGGTCGTACTTTATGTCATAAGCATTGGCAATCTCCACGGCGTAGGGCTCTTCACCTGCGTACGCGGTGGGGGCGTCGTTGCCTTGCGCATCGCTGATATTTTTCGCGAAAGTGTAGCTCCCCTGGAACGTGAGCCCATGCCCCACCCTATGAGTCAATTCCGCGATACCGGACTCATAGTTTTGATTACCAATACTTTCCGACTCCATCAATATATTCCAGTTCTGGAAGGGCGCGCGGGGATCGACCACCGAATATCCGTTGTTCGGAATGGTGTAAGGGATGGTGCTGGCCGGAATTTGGTTCCGGTCGATGGTGATGGGAAGATGGTAAGCGCCTTGGCCGGTGTAGCTCAACTGGAGCACGGTGTTGGAGTTCAGTTCCCGTTCCACGGTCAAGTTCCATTGCGCTGAGGAAGGATCCTTCCAGTGCGGATTATTGGCCTCCTCGAAATCGCCGCCGCCGTAAGTTACCGACGCGTTCGGAGGGGACGTATAGGGAAACTGGAACGCCGCAGTGCCGTTGGTGACCGAATCGTTGTAAGTGAGCAGGTCCGAGAGGGCGATGATGCCGCTGTTGACAGACATGGGGCCAAGAGTGGTCATGGTATAGA
>JASIGB010000321.1:0-5486 GCA_030045355.1 Bryobacteraceae bacterium | reverse complement strand
GCTCCAACCGGCGAAATCGCGCAAGCCTTTGATATATCGGGAGGCCGATGCCGGCAAGAGGTTCTCCGAGGACAATCTGTCCCATGGTTGAGACAGAGCCATTGCGACAAAAAGGAGCTTCCATAAGCCATTCGTCGTTCGAGTACCGCGGCTCTACCGTTTCGGTGCAGCTGATCGCTTTGCGAGGTGCAATATATTCTGAAAAGGCGCTGACTTGTCTCGCGGCCCTGGGAAGCAGTATCCTTTGGGCGGAAATCGAAATTAATGGCGTCACCGCCCATTGAGAGCCGGCCAATCAAGAGCCAGCAACAGGTTTCGGCTGCGCGCGAGGAGATCCTCGCCAAGCTGCGCGAAAGGATCGTCGGGTTCGCGGCATCTAGAATGCAGAGGGATGCGGCCGAGGATCTGGCGCAGGAAGTCCTGATCCTGCTGCACGAGAAGTACGGGGAACTTGACCGCTTGGAAGACCTGCTTCCGCTGGCGCTCAAAATCGTGCGATTCAAAATGCTGGCGTATGCGCGGAAGGCTCGCAGACACGGCGAGTTCACGCAAGTTTCCCCGGATGAGATCCAGGTGCCGGACGGGCATTCCGATGCGCTCAGTGCGCTCGAGCAGCGCGAGGCGCGAGAGCGATTGATCGCGGCGATCGGGCAGTTGGGCGAACGATGCCGCAAGCTGCTCGCGTTGAAACTGGAGGGGAAAAGCTTCGCCGAGATTCAGGCGATTTTGGGCGCGGGATCGCTCAACACGGTTTACACCTGGGATTTTCGCTGCCGGCAGCAGCTTGCCGAGGCGCTGCGGGAACGGGACGAGAAATGACGCAGGACGAGATCCGCAGACTGCTGGGAGGTTACGCGACGGATGGGCTCACACCCGACGAGCGGCGGATGCTGTTTCAAGCGGCGCTGGAGGATCAGGAGCTGTTCAACACTCTGGCGAACGAAGACGCGTTGAAGGAATTGCTGGACGATCCGGTGACGCGCGCGCGGGTTCGGACGGCGATGCAGCCGCGGCGGCGGCAGTTTCACCCGCGGCGCTGGCTGCTCGGCGTGGCGATCCCGGCGGTCCTGGCGGTGGTGCTGATCGTGATGATGAACCGGGCGGGTGCGCCGCGGTTGGTGGCAACGAATGAGGTAACCAACGAACCGCAGAAGCCTGCACCGGCGCCGACGGCGCCTGTATCTCCTGCTCCGATTGCGAGCGCTCCGGTCGCGGCTCTCAAGGCGCGCAAGCCAAAGCGTGCGGTACGTGTCGAGCGGCCAAATCCGGAGCCGCCGCAGGCTGAGCCGCCGCAGGCTGAGCCGTCGCCGGCGAATGCGGCATCCGCCGGGGTGGGCGGCGCTCCGCAGGCGCGGCCCAGGGCGCTGGTGTCCGCGCTGGCCGCGTTGCGCGCTCCGGGTCCGCCGGCGATTCCCGCAAGCGTCCGGCAGCAGTTCGCGGAAGGACCTCGAAGCGGCGTTCCCCTATACCAAGGCCCGTTGGTGCAGTACGCGGTTCTGCGCAGCGGCCCCGAGGGCCGCGCGATTCGTGTGCAGGTGACGACCGGCATCGCGGGGTACCTGGCGCTGTATGAAGTGGACACCGCGGGGAACTCCACACGCGTGTATCCAGCCGGCGAAGTTGCGGCGCGCATCGCACCGAACGTGCCGATTCAGATTCCGGCGGAGCCGATCGAGATTCGCGAAGCCGGAGCGAAGCTGCGGCTGGTGGTGCTTCAGGCTCCGGTGGTTCAAGCGCAGAGGCCTGCCGTCCAGGAATTTTTGCCCAGAACGCAGGGCGCGCTCGGCGGGGCCGCGGTCCAGGCGACGCCGCTGGTGGTGGAAATTCCGCTCGCGCCCTAGGGCGCCGTTTCCAAGCGCTGGAGCAGGACGAAGATGCGTCCAGCGGCATCTTGATTTCCGCCGAAGCGCAGCTCATTGTAGGCGCTGGTGAAATCTTCTACCAGCAGCGCAAGCTCGGGCTCCTGCAACACGCGCGCGAATTCGCAGGGTGTCAACCAAGCCGGTTTTTCGATGCCGCGGCGGCGCAGCGCCTTGAGCATGCGTTCGTAGAGAATGGTCGCGTCCGAGGGATGCGCTTCGCCGCGCTGGACCTTGAGCATCCGGCGGCGCATGCTCCACCAGCGCCAGCCATCGCGCTGGAGAAATTTGCCCAATCCCGCAAGCGCGAGCACGCCGAGCAGCACGAGCGACAAATCACGCCAGCCGCTCCACTTCAGCCTGCCCCACCAGTGCGGCTCCATACTCCAATTCCATCCGAAGCGGCGCCCGGACTCGCCCACGCGCGCGGCCAGTTGAAGCTGGCGCTGCAGGTCGTAGTTCAAAACCCAGTCCTGCCAGAAAACGTCGACGGCATCGAGATAGAAGCTCAGGCGCGTCCACGGCGCGAGGTGCGCGGCGTTAGGATCAGGCGGAGTCGGATCGAGCGTGGTCCAGCCGCGAGCGGGGAGCCAGGCTTCCACCCAACTGTGAGCGTCGGAACTGCGGATCAGTTGCGATTCGCTGATGGGATTGTAAACGCCGCTCTGGAAGCCGGTGACGACGCGCGAGGGAATGCCGATGACGCGCAACATTACGGCCAGGGCGGAAGCGAAATACTCGCAGTGGCCCTTTTTGCGATGGAACAGGAAAAACGCGAGCGGATCTTCGGGTTCGGTTTGCGGAAGCTCCAGCGTGTAGCCGTAGTGCGTGCGGAGATATTTCTCGAGCGTGCGGGCCTTTTCGCCGGCCAAGGTTTCGCCGGCCACCACGTCTTTGGCCAACGCGGGAATGCGCGGGTCCAGGCGCGGCAATTGGAGATAGGCGGCGCGTTCGGCGGCCGGCAGGGGATCCACCAGTTCGGGTTCGCGAGCCGACTCCGGCGATTGCAGAAGGCTGTAAACCTGATAGGACACCGTGCGGGAATCGTTGAACGGAACGCTGTAGTTTCCGTAGGGACGGCGGATCACGGGCGAATCGATGCGCAGATATTGTGGTGTTCCGGCAAAGAACAAGGCGTCCTGCGCCAGATCGTTCAGGTAGACAGCGTAGGAAATGTAGCGGCCGTCACGATGCAGCGACTGATCATCCAGGCGCAGGAGCTTGGCGCCGTCGGGCTGCAAAATGTGGCCGGGAACGGGACGGTTGAACCAGGAGCGGCCATCGAACGAGGCGAGCGCGGCGCCGCGCCATTTCAAAGGGAGCGCGCGGTCTTCCGGGTGATCCATTTTCACGTGCATCACCGTGATGCTTTCCTGCTTCACTTCGCCGATCTCTCCGAGCGTCACGTGATCGGAAAATCCGACCAGATGATAGCGGTGCGAGACCAGGTGCTGGAAGGCGACGCGCGCGGTGCGCGGCAGGAAGAAGAACAGGCCGGCCGTGATGGCGAGGATAGCGAGAGAAACGGCCAGCACGACGCCGGTCAACCGGCCAGTGACCGCCGCGACGGAGATTCGGGCCGGGGTGAGGCCGCGTTTGCGAGCCTGGCGGATTTCGCTGCTGGTGAAGGTGGCCACGCCCAGGACCAGGAAGAGCAGCAGAAAGACGAAAAAGTTGGAACTCAGCGAGACGATGCAAGCGGCGAGCAGTTCCAGAAGCGCGATCACCTTGAGGAATAAATAATCGCGATCACTATGCCCGGTGAGAATTTTCACCACGGCCACGAAGAAGACCAGGTGAATCGCGGCCGGGATGAAAAATCGGGAAATAAAGAAATAATCGATGGGGTAAAAGGCGATGTAGGCGAGCGTCGCGAGCGTGACGGCGATGGGCGGTGGATCGAACTGGATGAGTCCGGTGACCATCAGAGCGCGGATGAGCAGGGCGGAAGCGGTGACGGCCATGGTGGGGACATCAAGATAGCCGGACCCGGCCACGGCGAGAAAGCCGCTGGCGAGCAGGCCGAGCAGGGACAGCTCGAAGAAACGGTCCACGGGCGACGGTGGTAACGTTGCTGCCGCGGACGCCATAATCTCATTCTACGTCCAGGCCGATTGTTATTATGAGATCTGAATCTATGAAGTTGGAGGCATTTTGACCCCTACCACAACGCGCGAACCCGAAGTCCACGCGGTAGATCCGTCCAAGCGGCGGATGGCGATTATCATCGTGCTGGCCTGCACGCTGCTGGTGGCGATCGGGCAGTATCTGATCAAACTGGGCGCCAACCGGCTGGCGCACGCCGGGCTCTTGGCGACCGCGATCGGGATTTTCACCATCCCGCAGTTGTTCGCCGGCTACTGCCTGTACGGCGTGTTTACGGTGCTGTTCGTTTACGCGCTGCGGCATGGCGAGCTGTCGATTCTGTATCCGCTGATCGCGCTGGGCTACGTGTGGGTGACCATTACGGCGGTGATCGCGTTTCACGAGAGCATGAATCCGCTGAAGATCGTGGGGCTGATCGTCATCATTTGCGGAGTGGCGGTGCTGGGCTATGGAGGGGGCGCGAAATGACGACTCCGGTTTCATCGATGGTGCTGATATTGGTGGGCTCACTGATCGGATCGGTGGGGGCGATCTTTTTGAAGCAGGGCGCGCACGAGCTGAGCCGCGATTGGCGCAGCTTTGCGTTCAACTGGCGGTTGGCGTTGGGAATCGGGACGTACATGGTCTCGTCGGTGCTGTTCGTCAAGGGAATGTCAGTCGGTGAGCTTTCGGTGCTGTTTCCGCTGGTTTCGGTGGGTTACGTGTGCACGCTGGTTTGGTCGAAGCTGTTTTTCAACGAAGTGATCACGCGGGTGAAGCTGGCGGGGGTGGGGCTGATCTTGGTGGGCATCGCGTGTTTGGGGTTAGGCGGGGGCGGGCACTAAATTATCGGCTCATTACTCGCGGTAGCGGGTTGCCCAAACCGGCGGTGGAACCTGATCGGCCGCTGACACGAAGGACTTGGCGGGATCACTCGACCTATAACGCACGGTTATTTTCCACTTCGGGATAAACTGCTTCGCATAATCTTTGGCCGAATCACGGAAGAAGAAGGCTCTCTTGTGAATGCCGAAATGCCGCTCGTCGTTGACGGAGTAGGTATACGCAATTTCGGCGGTCGGATAAAAGGAACTTGAAGGACCTGAAGTTTGAATTTCTCCCTCGACCCTCGGCCATATGCTCGTTTTGTAATCTCGAACCATCCGGAACAATGTCCGGAGCAGGAAAACGATGATCTCGTCTAAATACCATCCGAGCATAGCTTGGCGCTGATTCCGCTTGCTAGCGCGCGGCTCCCTATACTACGCGTGGCCGGCGGCGAGGCTTTCCGCACTCATCAAATAACGATGCATGCCTTCGGCGGCTTTGCGGCCTTCGGCGATGGCCCACACCACTAACGACTGGCCGCGGCGCAGGTCGCCCGCTGCGAAAACACCCGCAACGTTGGTCGAGTAATTGGCGTCGGTAGCCACGTTGCCGCGATTGTCGAGTGAGACGCCGAGCTGATCGACCAGGCCGTTCTTTACCGGGCCGGTGAATCCCATAGCGAGCAGAACCAGATCGGCGTCCAGGGTGAATTCG
>JASIGB010000320.1:0-5912 GCA_030045355.1 Bryobacteraceae bacterium | reverse complement strand
TCCGGCGTGCTCTACCTCGAAGGCAGGCATTCCTTGCGCCAAACACCGGAACAGTATATCGGCGCCTGGCGCTCGGTGAACGATCTCCAGGTGCAGTTAGGCGCCGACCTGTTCGGAAAATTCCTCGACTACGCCGAGAAACGCACCGCGCATCTCACCGCGATTGAAACAACCTATGTGACTCGCGCCTGGGCGGCGCGCCGCGTGTAGGCTAATCGCGCAGCGGGTATCCGATTTTCTCGAACCGGGCTTTAGTCTGCGCATCCAGGCGTTCAGTAAAGGACCGGAATTGAGGGACGCGTTCCTTCACGGCTAAATGGCCATAAGGCTTGGTTCTTGGAGGGGCTAAAGAGGTGCGGTCCAAGTCAACGCGAAGCGACATCAATTCAATCATCTTAGAGAACTCAGCAAGCGGATCGGCCATGAAATCTTCCAGCCGTAGCGCGAGTGTGGCGGATTGGATTTGAAGCTCGGTTTCTTCGACGAACTCCGGGAACGATAAGAATCGCGGGCCAGGCGAAGACGCGAAAAACTCGGGGTCGCCCGCGGCGAAGCTCTCCAGCTCGCCAAAATGCTTCTCCAGATCCGCGCAGAGATCGTCGACGTGCTTGTAAACTTCCGATATGCCGGAGATCTGCCGGCTCTCTCGGAGGTAGGTCCGCCACCAGACCCAATTCGTCAGCAATGAATCGAGGGGATGACGATAGACGAAAATTAAATCGGAAAAGCCGGCATCTATCGACTCCAATATGCGTCTCATGGTCTCTGGCGCTTCCTGCGAGCGCGAGGGATACTTCGCCGTGACGTGTCCGCTGTAGATCATCGGAGTGGGGCCCGGGTGCAAGCGGATCGTATCTCTAAAATATTTCGACCGTTCTCCAATATTTTTGAGAATCAGTTCATTAATATAGCGGCGTCCCGTGCCGAACAGGCCGGTGATATAGGTTGTTTTGACCCCGCTTTCGATAATCCGCCGCTCGGTGTTGTAACCGGCAGGGCGCAAGTTCCGGGGAGTGTCCGCCAAATTCGCGGCTTTTTGCATGCCGGCCAGCACTTTCACCTGCTGCTGCAACAGAGCGGCCCGCGCTCGGACCAGCTCCGCCACCGGCGCACTTTTTTTCTCTACTTGCGCCAACTGCTGTTCCAGGTCGTCCAGATCCACCCCAAGATGCTCAAAGGCACGCCGCTGGGAAAGCCGGTCCAGCGCAGCCAGGCTAGTGGTGAGGTGGTCCACCGCCCACACGACTTCCTCGAGCGACCGGCTTAGCGCCGCATCAAATTCATATAGTGGCTTGGTGTACCAGCCCAAGAAACGTGCCAGCAATTTTTTGGCAGTCTGTATCATGTCGTTGCGCCATCCGGGAAGCCGGGGATTCACGCCGCCGACCGCGTCGCGGAGGTTCTTGAGGGCAGCAGCCCGGCGCCGCAATTCATCGAAGTCATACAGCGTCCAACCGCCCTCGGTTTGGCAAACCCACTGTGCCTGGTTGAGTTCCGCAAGTGTTCCAGCCACCGCGGAAACGGGCGGAGCTTCGGATACATTTCGAATCAACAGGGCTGCGATGTTGTGCGCGGTCCGCGGGAAATCCGCATTGGCAAACTCGAGGAGGCAGATGGCTTCCACCACGCGCGCTGCCATTCCCGGACGATCTCCGAGGTTCTCGAGGCGCTGGCTCAGCTCTCGCATCTTCTCGCGCTTGGCCGGAGGCATGTTCGCCTCTACCAGCGCATACATCTGGTCGATGCTTGCCAGCGTACCGACCGGCTGGCCGGCGAGCCGTGTTCCCTCCGACCAAAGCATGTCAGCACAAAGCTGAGTAACGGAGAGATGATTCCCACGCACTTGTCCCGGCCAATCCGGATTTAGCCGGATTCGCGCGAGGATCTCCATCGCGAGGTCGATCAGAGGGGGAAGAAAGGGATAAAACCGGACAAACTGATCTTCGTCGAATTGCGCCTGCCTCGCGCGCCGCTCCAGCTCCACTCTCTGCGCCAAACCGCTCTCGCCGAACAGCTCCCGCAGGACAGGCTGCTGGCTCTTCTTTTTGTGCAAAACGCCGCGGGCGAGAACTTCGCGCATGTCGCCGGACGTCAGAGCGATCTGATGCTTAAACTGGTCGCGCAGTTTGGATCTCGTGATGCGGCTCGCCGCGAGATGCTTCGAGACTTCGGCCAGCGTTTCCTGCGCCGTGACGACGATCCACGTAGGGCCTGGAATTTTTCCAGCCTTCAACCTCCGCAGGCTCTCCCTGCCGAACTCCTCAACGATCGCGCGCAGGTTCTCAATGCGCTGTGGGCCCAGCGTTCCGTAGGGACCGATCTCGTCCAAGACGAACGCGAAGGTCTTTCCATGCCGCCGGACCCCGGCAAGGTCAAAGGATCTTTCCACCAAGCGCTTGACACTCGGCCGGCTGGAAGGATGCGCCTGAATGGCTTTCGACCACGCGTCTGCCGAAGGGTAAGTCTTCGGGACCAACCAATGAACCAGGGCGCTGGTCGATTCAAATTTCTGGCTGGACGCACGAACCACTCGCCACTCATCGTCGTATTCGGTCCGGCAGAGATCCTCGAAGGAGGCCAGCTTGCCCTCTTTTTCTAATTCAATCTCCAGCTCCGAGATGTCGTAATCTTCGGCGTAGTCAAGGTGGCGCAGAAGGGTGCGGTACATCGCTTCGGCAATGTGCTCCGCGTGAGTTTCAATTGCCAGATCCGCTCCGAGCTTGACGGGAAAGATTTCATAGGGACCATCCACATCGCGATTCGATAAAACGTACCCGAGGTTCCGTACCAACGAAGACTTGCCGGAACCTGGTGGCCCAGAAACCCAAATTCCCACGTTTTCATCGGGCGACTTCACCGCCGCCGCCATCGCTGAAAACAGACTTTCATACTCACCCTGGATCCGATCTGTCACCACATAGCCGGCCAGGTCCTTGCAATCGCCTGCTTCGGCGTCCCAGGTGGATTCGGCGGACCGGTCGAGGGTCAGCAAGTCAGCAATTCGGGTCATGACAGTGCCGGAGGTAGCTTCGGTCCGGACGCAGCCGGTAGATCAGATTGGCGCCGCTCTAAATGTTACAACACCGTTGCTAGCAAGAAGCTTTGGCCGGGCAGAAGAAATGGCCGATCAACAACCGCTTCTTCCAGCCGGATGTTCGCTCCGCAACGCTTTCGCACCGCTCGCAAATCAGGTATGATGGGCCGCTAACAAGGAGGCTGTACCCATGCCCAAGTTCCTCGTCTCAGGTTCCTATTCGCCGGAAGGCTTGCAAGGTCTGCTGAAGGAGAAGGCCTCGGGCCGCCAGGCCGTAGTCAAAGAGTTAATGGCATCGCTCGGCGGCAAGCTCGAAGGACTTTATTACGCGCTCGGCGACAACGACGTCTTCGTCCTCTGCGACTGCCCGGACACGGTCACAGCCGCCGCCCTGTCGCTCGCCGCATCCTCGAGCGGGCTGGTTCGCACTAAGGTGACAGCACTCCTGACGGTGGAAGAGACCGATCGCGCGCTCGCGATGAAACCGGCTTATCGCGCCCCCGGGGCAGCCAAAACGAAGACCGCTAAAGCCTAGCATTCCTTAAGCTACTGCGGTCTTCGCTCCTGCGGACCGCTTAGCTCGAAGTGTGCCTGAGCCCCCAGTCCCCGGCCCCCGCTCCCCGATTACTACTTAGTACTCTAAATTCTCCCGAGCTAAGGGACGATGCTTAAGTTGCCCCGAGCCGCGCCATGGGAAATCCGCAGGCCAATCTTGTCGCTTTCGAATCGCGCGAGACGCCAGTGCCCGCGACGAACGCCGCCGAAGTCGAGCAGCCTAGGAATTTTCATTTCGCGGTCACTTGGGCCACGCTGTTTGCTCACCTGGATCTTATTGAATCCAGCGGTCCCCGGCCACGTGCCCAGCCCGCTCCCATCTTAGATCTGGTGCCGGTTGCGCCAGCGCCGTTGGTTGAGCCCGGTCATCGCGAATCACGCCGCGATCCCGGGCGGGATTTCGGCCGCGATTCCGGCGCCGCTTGGGAAATGGTGGTTCCCAAGATGATTCGCACCGGACCCGGCCAATTCACTCCCGTCGATCTTCCCGGCGGTGACGCTCCCAAGAGGGACTCATGACGCATCCGTCCAACGTCATCGAAATCTCCGTCCAGCCGGGAGCGCAATCGCAAATCGACGCCGCGCTGGCGCTGCGTTCGGCGGGCCGGCTGGAGGACGCGCTGCGGGCGCTCGCGAATCCCCACGAATACAGCGCGTATCTCTACACGGTCCGCGGCGAAATCGAGTTCGCATTGGGCCGTTACGAGGATGCCGCGCTCAGTTACTTCGCGGTGGTGCATTCGGAACCCGGCGACGCCGGCGCCCATTACAACCTGGGGCTTTGCTTGCAGCGGGCGGATCGCTGGGACGCGTCCTGCCAGGCGTTTGAGCGGGCGATCGCGCTCAATCCGGCGCTCGATGCCGCGCGCGTGGGCTGGGGCGCGAGCCTGCTGTATTTGAATCGCCTGGATGACGCGCTCGGCGCGTTTCATGGATGCTCGCCCGCGGCGCTAATCCCGGCGGCGTTTGGAAAGGCCGTGGCGCTGCAACTGCTGCATCGCTTCGGCGAGGCCGAAATGGCCTACGAAGCGTTGCTCGCCGCGGATCCCGATTCGGAAGAGATTCTCTCCAACTTGATCGCCTTGAATATCGAGGCCCAGGATCTGGACCGCGTGCGCGATTATTCTCAGCGCCTGTTGAAGACGTTTCCGCAGTCCACCGTTGGGCTGCAAGGCCTGGCCACCGTGGCTCTCGATCGCCAGGACCATCATGCCGCCGCTCGCTATTGCGATCGCATCCTGCAATTGGCGCCGGATTGCCTGGAGGGCTGGCACAATCTGCGCGTGGCATTCGCCCGCATTCTGGAGGCAAACTAGATGGCGCGTCTGCGCATTCGCGTGGAGTTGAACCGGCGCACGGCCCCCGTGCCGCTCGACCAAATGGCCAGCGTGATCGAAGAGACGCGCAAGTTCTTTTTCCTGCTGGCCGAGGACGTGCATATTGAAAGCGGCCGTGGCGAATGGGTGGCGTCGGATTTCGACCCCGAGTCTCTCAATTTCACGGCCGAGTATTCCGGGCCGGTGACGCCCGATCAAGTGAAGGCATTCGGCGCGGCCTTTTCGGGCACGACCTCGCTGCGCAAAGCCACGATCGCACAGTTCACCCGTATCGCCGACTTCCTCGGCGAAGACGAATTGGTGGGATTCGGGTTGTTTCAGTCCGAGGAGGAAACGGAACCGGCCGAATGGCGCTGCCTCTCCAAGCGCGATGCTCTACGCTTCGGTGAAGAGATCCGGCTGCTGGCGGAAGCGGCCGGCGAAACAGCCGAAACGCAGTTGCCCGCGGTAATGAGCGGCAGCGTCGCGGGCCGCCGGCTGTTCAAGAATCATCGCGAGGATCTGCGGCGCGAGCGCGAGGCGCTGGCTATCGATCCGGCCAGGCTCATCCGCGAAATGGAGCAAAATCTACTGCGCCGCATCGCCGCGCTCGAAAGTGAAGTCGCCGAGACTCGCAAAGTGCGCCAGATCACGAGTGGTTCCGATCGGAACGAGGAGCGTTTTGAGCGGTTGCTGGCCGCGATGGAAACGTTCTGGGCACAAGCGCCCCGCCCGTTGCCGCAATTGCCGCCTCCCGCCGCCTCATCGCCAGCGCCTATTCCAAAACCCGAAAAGTCGCGCCGCTGGACTTTACCTGCGGTGGCCGCCGCCAGCGCGATCGTCATGCTGGCTGGCGTGGCGCTGCCCAAGATCGAACACCAATGGTCGTTCGATTCCTCCGTCGCATCGCTGCCGCTGTTCAAACCAAAGGCCCCCAGCGTGCCCGATCTCGCGACCGCAGCCCGCTCTGTTCCACAACCACGCGTTGCCGCACAAGAGCCCGAGCC
>JASIGB010000319.1:0-3713 GCA_030045355.1 Bryobacteraceae bacterium | reverse complement strand
TCGAAGAGCTGGTGGCCGCCGACCCGGTCTGCGTTTGGAGCGCCTGCTCGAGAGCGGAGAAGGCCGATTGCGCGCCGCTCAGGTTACCGTTTTGCAGTGCGCTCTCCAGTTGCGCGTAATCTTGTTGGACCTGCTGGGCGAGAGTCAATGTTTGGGTCTGGGGTTGAGACTGCGTCTGGGTAGTAGAGGTCTGGGCTGTCGCGCTTTGGCTCGACGTTTGTACGGCGGCTTGCAAATCACTCTGCAATTGGGAAAACGCACTCTGGGTCGCGCTGAGGCTGCCGGACTGGATATCCTGGCCGAGCGTCGTGAAATCGTTCTGGATCGTGCTGTTCGAGGCCGCAGATCCCTGGTAACTCTGCACCAACTGCTGGAGGTTGGAATACGCCGTTTGCGCGTCTGTCAGATCACCGTTTTGGATGTCGTTAGCGAGCTGCGAGTAGTCCTGAATCGCTTCTTCGACCGGGTTCTGGCTCTGGGAAGACGAAGACACGTACTGATCCTGACCGGCATTCCAGCCATTTCCCCAGTCACTCCCCCAACCGGGGCCGCCGGCGCCGCCCGTTTGCCAGCCGGCCTGAGCATCGCTCTGCAGTTGAGAGAAAGCGCTCTGTGCCTGGCTCAGATCGCCCGATTGCAACGCCTGGCCGAGCGCCGCAAAGTCGTTCTGCAGCGTGCTCGACCCGCTGGAGCCGGTGGTTCCGGAAGACGAACCGGAAGAGCCGCCATTGTTCCCCAGGATCTGCTGGATATTGGAATACGCCGATTGCGCCTGGCTCAAATCGCCATTCTGTAGAGCAGTGGCGAGTTGTTGGAAGTCCTGGCGGACTTGCCGGAACGGATTTTCCTGCTGCTGCGATAAGTCGCTGACCAGGTTAGAAGAAAGCGCCGAAATAGGCATGGCCGTTCGATGTCCTCACCCATACCTATCGCCAGCCGGGGGATGAAGTTGAGGCAATTTCGACCGTCTTTGCAAATGTTCACAATTGAGCCGCTTAGGGCGCGAAAATGGCCGCGGCCGGCGCCGACCATCCGGGAAACATGGCCGAGCGCAGAGTTTCGGCGAGCGTCTCGCTGTGACCGTCGGGGAAATGTGCGCGCACGCGCCGAGTTTTTGGAAACACCACCCAGACTTCCTCGGCGCCATGGGCGAAATACAGCTCCATTTTCAGATCGAGCTCGGCGGCGGTGTTGGATTCCGAGGCCACTTCGATGGCCAGAGCCGGCGCGCCTTCGTAGTATTCGTTCGGGTCGCCCCGTTCCATCTGAGCAGTCCTGACAAAACTGACGTCAGGTTGCAACCAGGAATCGGCGGATAGCTTGAATCCGGCTTCGATGTGCACCTCACCCAACGCCTGCTGCTTGACATATGGCCGGAGAGCGTCCTGCAAGTTCTGCTGTACCCGGGTATGCGGTCGCTTGGGAGGCGGCAAGGTGATGTGCTCTCCCTGTACAAGTTCGTGCTTGCAGCCGTCCTCTCGGTATTTTTCGAATTCCTCGAAAGTGAGCAGCGTACGGGTGGCCATTAATCTTCCATTTCAGTGTAGCCAACCGTAACGCGGGAGCGTCGGGTAAGATAGGAACAAATGAGCCAGGCAGTCGACGCTTTCGAACTGATTCGAGCGCACCGCGATGAAATCCTCCGTATCGCCGCGAGACATGGTGTGCGCAATATCCGTGTCTTCGGCTCCTTCGCTCGCGGTGATGCTCGAGCAGATAGTGACGTCGACTTTCTGGTCGACGCCGCGCAGTCTACCAGTTCGTGGTTTCCAGCCGGGCTGATTCTCGACCTGGAAAATCTGCTCGGCCGCCATGTAGAGGTCGTCACCGAGCACGGGTTGAACGCCCGAATCCGCGATGAGGTTTTGCGAGAGGCCGTTCCGGTTTGAAGGACGATCGCTTTTATCTCCTCCACATTCTCGACTGCATTCAACGAATCGAAACCGACACGGCCGGTGGCGCGGAGTCGTTCCGTGGATCTAGAACCATTCAGGATGCCGTGGTTCGAAATCTGCAAATTCTAGCCGAAAGCACCCAGCGCCTCTCTGACGCCTTGAAATCGCGCTGGCCACACGTGGAGTGGGGCCGGATCGCGGCCTTTCGAAACGTGCTGGTCCACGATTACCTGGGCCTCGACATGGAACGAATTTGGGTCGTTACGCAAAGCGATGTCCCGAAGCTCAAGGCGGCCATCCACGCGATCCTGCGCGAGACTGCGTAGCCTCGTCCCAATGAAAAACGCGGCTCAACGAGCCGCCTCAAGGAAAAGGAGGAATGACACCTCCCACCAAATTGCAATTACGGTCCGACACCGATGTGCTGCTCGGCTATGTTGATGCCAACTTCGCACCCCACCACGAGATTTCCGCTCATCGTCAAATCGCCCAGGTTGGTGGCATCGGGAGTCGCCTCGAACAGAAAGCCGTCCGGTGTGTATAGGCGCACGGAGACTTCTAATTCGATCGGCGAAGTGCGCCTTTTGCGTATTTGGCAAACGTATTCGTTCGTGTCGGATCTCCGGAGCAAACATTCGTCGGCGGAACCGTCGAGCTTATAGAGATCACCCTGCCGTCCCGTGGGATAGATCTCGTTCCGCTTAACGCTCGCGATGTGTTGACCCGTCGCGTCGTAAAGTTCGAAGTAGATCCCCAACTGACCGTTTCCATCGTGGCGCCTAAGCGTGAACAGTGTCTGGTCCTTGTAAACCACGAGGTTCGGAACATTCACGTAGGCGTTGCCACCTAAAACAACCCTAAACTGCTTTTCGAGAAACCACATTAGACTTAGCCTCTGCTTTGGATCCGCTAACTACGCCGGCGACTAGCTACAACCGCTCGTCCCGCCGCAGTTCTCGCACTTGTAGCAGCTACCGTTGCGCGTCATGATCCCGCCGCATTCGGCGCACACCGGCGCGTCGGTCACTACTGGCGCGAACGCGAGCGTCTGCTGAGGCTCGGGCTCGGTGGGCCGCAGAACCGGCGTTTCGCCCGCTTCGGTGACCCCGTATTCCGGCCCCAGGAACTTCGCGCCCAGCCAGCGGAAGATGTAATCCATGATGGACTTCGCGTACGGCACCTGCGGATTGCCCGTCCAGCCGCTCGGCTCAAAGCGCACGTGGCTGAACTTGTCCACGAAGAACTTCAGCGGCACGCCGTATTGCAGCGCGTAGCTGACACTCGTTGCGAAGCTGTCCATCAGGCCACTGATGGTCGACCCTTCCTTCGCCATCGAGATAAATACCTCACCCGGCGTGCCGTCTTCGTACATCCCCACCGTGATGTAGCCTTCGTGCCCGCCGATCGAAAACTTGTGGGTCAGCGATTTGCGCTCGTCGGGCAGCTTGCGCCGCACGGGCTGGTAGACGATCTTTTCCACCACCATCGGCGTCGCCGCGGCCGCCGGAACCAGAGCCCCAGCCGTCGCTTTCTTCTCGCCCTTCCCGGTGCCCGAACTGAGCGGCTGCGCGCGTTTGGAATTGTCGCGATAAATCGCCACCGCCTTCAACCCCAGGCGCCAGCTTTCCATATAGGCGTCCATGATGTCTTCGACAGTCGACTCCTCGGGCATGTTGATGGTCTTCGAAATCGCGCCGGAAATGAACGGCTGCACGGCCGCCATCATGCGCACGTGACCCATGTAATGAATGGAGCGCTTGCCATTCTGCGGCCGGAAGCTGCAATCGAATACCGCCAGATGCTCGTCTTTCAAACCCG
>JASIGB010000318.1:0-2564 GCA_030045355.1 Bryobacteraceae bacterium | reverse complement strand
GCCACAGGTGGCGAGCGTATCGCGGATATCCCGATACAGAACCACATCGGCACGGCGAAACTTATAGATCGACTGCTTGGGATCTCCCACCACGAAAAGTTTGCCCGGCTTGGGCGCCGCTTTCCGCCAGTCCGATTTGCCGGCATCGTCCGCGGCGAGCAACAGCAGGATCTCGGCTTGCAGCGGATCGGTATCCTGAAATTCGTCGATGAAAATGTGCGTGAAACGGTCCTGCAAATAGCGGCGAACATCGGGCTGGTTGCGCACCAAATCGCGCGCGAGCAGCAGCAGATCCAAGAAATCCAGCTTGCCCGCGCGGCGCTTGAGGCGGTCGTATTCTTCCACCAGCTCCCACATCTCCGCGCGCAGCGTGGCCGCGAGATCGGCCCCGGCGGCGTGCTGGAATGTTTCGAGTTGCTCGATCAGATGAGCGCGCGCCTCGACCACCTGCTCGCGCGGAACGCCGTCGGCGAAAAAGCCCGAACCTTTTTGCGGGTTCTGGTTGATGTCGCGGATCAGCTTGATCAGGAGGCTTTCAAGGGCATCATAATCGCGGGGGCCGGCCGCTTCCGCGCGGTCGATCCATGTCAGCAGGGCGCGCGCCGGTTGGAGCGATTTCACCAGATTGTCGTTGCGCCTCGCGCAGCGCGACGCGGCTTCGCCGATCACGCGCACCTGCTCTACCAGCCGATCGATTTCCGCCTCGCGGCGAAATTCCTTGATGCGCCACGGCGCGGGATGATCGCGCCATTCGATCAGCTTCCAGGCTGCGTATTGCAGTTGCTCGATAGGCGACGGGGCATCGGCGGATTCGCGCGAAGCCAGGCGCACCAGCGCGCGCCGGAGTCCGGGAGCGCCTTCGCTGAGCTTGTGTTCGAGCCACGCGCGGAAGGCGCGCTCATAGATCCGTGAAGCCTGCCGATCGTTCAATTCCTCGAACGCGGGGTCGACCACGGCTTCCACCGGGCGCTCGCGTAGAATCTGAGCGCAGAAGGAATGAATGGTTCCGATGGAGGCTTCTTCCAGGTGCTCGAGTGCGTGTTCGATGTGCGAACGCCAGGCTGGATCCTTCGCGGCTTCGCGCGCGCGGTCCAATTCCTGGCGCAGGCGCAGCTTCAGTTCGCCGGCGGCCTTGTTGGTGAAGGTGACGGCCACGATGCGATCGATGGTGGTGAGGCCGCTGGCCAAAACGGCGACGATGCGGGCGATCAGTTCGGTAGTCTTGCCGGTTCCGGCCGAGGCTTCGACCAGCAGGCTTTCACAGAGCGATGTGCGGATGCGCTCGCGCGCGGCGCGGTCGTCGAGTTGGGGCTGGATCACCGGGGTCATGGCAGTTGCCGGATTTGGATGAGCGCATCCAGGCGATCGGGCAGTTTGCGTTTCACGCGGATCTCTTCGTAGGGCCCGCACACGGCGGTGTAATCGCATTGAGCACAGGCGCCGGTTTTGGGCGCGGCGGGCAGAAAGCCGTCTTCGAGCGCATGGTCGATGGTGTCGAGCACGCGGCGCAGGCGGAGGCGCGACTCGTCCTGGAGCGGAATATCGATGGAGGAAAAACCGCCGCGCTGGGTGCAATAAAACAGCCGGCCGCATTCGACAGATTCGCCCAACAATGTTTCAGCGGCCTGCGCGTACAGCAAGGGCTGGAGGTGCACACCACCGCCGACGTAGTGCGGGCGCTCGGCAGGCGGCTTGCCGGTCTTGTGGTCGGTGACGCGGAGCGCTCCAGTTTTTACATGGCGTTCGACGAGATCGATAGAGCCGCGCAATCGAACGCCGTCGAAAATAACAGCCTCCTGCTTGGTGCTGTGCGGATCGCGGTCTGGACCGGCGGGCAAGCCGAAAGCGAATTCCGAGTACAGGGGAAGCCACTCGGAGTGGTTGGCAACGGCATGCTGCAGCCAGCCCCGGAGATCAGTTCGTACGCTTTCGATTTCACTTTTCCAAACGCGAGGGATAGCGGGCGCGAGATCCTCTTCAAAGCGCGCCGCCACGCGATCCAGCACTCGGTCGGCGAGGTCAAGCAGATTCGAAGAGTGCGCAGGAGCGAGTTCCCGAAAGAGCTCGAATTGCGCCGAATGAAAGAGTGCGCCGCGGGTCAGTGGATCCATTTGCTCCAAATGCGCCGACTCCTCGCGTGGGCGGAACTGAAAAATGGCGTGCAGGACGAAGCGATAGGGGTAGGCCGAGAAATGTTGCAGCGAGGACGGCGAGTAACTGCGGCGGGCTAGACGCTGGGAAGCGAGAGCCTGGAGCGTGGCGGCATCCGCGTCGACGATTCCGTCGGCCGCGGTCCAGCGATTGCGCCAGCGCCGTCCGCGCGCGCGGAGAGAGCGGGCAAGCGCTGTGTTGGTTTGCATTAGGTAACGGGCGCTGCCGGTGGCCGCGGCACCGCGAAGCTTGAGCGAGGCGTGCAGAGACGCCAGATCGTATTCCGCGTTATCGATGCCGGCGCGAGGATCGGCGGGTGCGGGCCAATCCAGGCGCGATGGCGCCGCGCGGGCAGCGCGTTTTTCGAATTCGCGCAACGACGGCAGGCGGCCTTCGGCGGCGCGGATCACTTC
>JASIGB010000317.1:0-6337 GCA_030045355.1 Bryobacteraceae bacterium | reverse complement strand
CCGGTCTGATTGTAGCCGTCCGCGGTCCAGTACACGAAGAGGCGGGACTCCTCATTACCGTACATTTGCGGGAAGTTCTGCCAGCCCACCTCCGCGGTTTGGGTCACGCCACTGTTGTCGGCGACGTACCATTCCTGCGACAGCGAGAAGATTTCACCCCAATTGGTGTTTACGTACGGGCTCCAGATGTTGAGGTTGGAGTTGCCGCCGAGATTGTCCACGTACTGGTACATGACCGAGTACTTGTGGCCTTCCGTCGGGTCCTGGGGAGCGGCCTGCTTGGGATTCACGAACGAGGGCCGGCCGGCGACGCCGGGTCCCTTCTGAAAGTAATCGTGCAACGTCGCAAAGCGCGTCATGTCATCCAAGGTGACTCTCAACATCGGAATCGTGCCGCCCTCGCAGCTCACCGCGTTGCCATATTCATCGCTTTGCTTGCCGGCGAATTGGCTCGTCGGGGCCAAGTGATCGGCGTTTCCGTCGTCGGCGACGTTCTGTTTGGCGAGCAGGGACTGCGGCGGAGCGGCTGCAATCTGCTTGTTCGCCAGGGCCTTGACGCCGGGCTGCTGGTTCAACGGAACGCAATCGAAATGGCTGGAATTCATCACGAAGCTGTGACGGATTTGAACGCCGTTGTATAGGCTGAGGATATGCGAGCGCATTTCCTCAAACCTGGCTTCGTCCTTCACTTTCACGTCCGGGCCGGCGAAGTCCACTACGCTGGCCGCGCGGGTGTTGGCCAGGAAATCGTTGAACGGCACGAACCGCTTCGCGCCGGCGGCCGGCTGGGCGAATGCGCTTGCTGGTCCTAACGCGCATACCGCGAACAGGGCCGCACCGAAGAAATGTTTGCTTTTCATTTTGCCTCCTTGGATCGGCGTTGTAACCGCCGTCACCTGGGCATGCGGGATGGTGCGACGAAAGGGGCAATGAAAAAAGTTACTGCATGGATTACCCCTGCCAGCGAGGAATCACGCATGTGCGGTTGAGAGCGGAAAACGTTCTCGAGGAGAAGGAGATGACCACCATGAAAAAGCACATTCTGGCGATCACTGCCCTGTTGGCTTCCACGATCGGGGTCGCCGGCGCCAGAGAGTTGACGCTTTAGGTAACCAGCGGCGGAACGGCCCAGGAGAGCGACCGCTCTGCCGCGGTCAGCGAAGCCACCGAGCAGGCCACCAAGCAAGCGAACGCGACATGCATCGGCGAAGTGGTGAGCGTGGAGCCGACCGGAACGTCCTGTTTTGGCTGCGATGGCGACAGTCCCTACACATGCATGGTCTTCGTAAAGGCCGAATGCCGGATTCACACGGCGCGATGATGCGAGGCAGCCAGGCCCGGGGGAGGAACGGGGCTCGGCGGAAACGCCGCGCCTCTTCTTTTTTCTAGGTGATCGGGCGCGCTTGGCGCTCATCACCGCGCCCGGCTCTTCATCCAACTTGAGAAAAGCGCTAAGCTACATGAATCGTGCCGCGTGTGTTTTCATGCGCATTATGTGCAGCCAGCCTGGCTTGGGCGCTAATGGCGCTAGCCGCGGGCGCGCCATCGACGCGCTTGAAAAGGGGAAAATCGGTTCAGGCTGTCATTACCGCAGGCCAAACCCAGACCTACACAATAAAGCTAAACCCTAACCAATATTCCTTTACGAGCGTGGCTCCGCCGGATCCCGCCGTAATAATCGAGGTTGACGATCCAGGCGGCAGAAAAGTGGCCGAGGTGGACACGCGGAGCGCGGCCGGTGAACGCGGCCGCATTCAGTGGATCGGGGAAACGAAAGGCGAGTATCGCATCAACATCCGTTTGGCGGATCAAGCGCAGGCTGGGCGCTATACCCTCCGGATGGAACAGGTGCATGCGGCCCGGACTGAAGACAGAAGTCGCCTAAATGCAGAAGATTTGTTCCGCCAAGGGCTCAGCCAGGCTCGCGATAACAACTTCGATCAGGCCATCTCGACCTATGCGCAAGCGCTGGACCTTTATCGCCAGCTCAAAGACCGCGAGCGCGAAGCCGACACGCTCCTGGCCACCGGGGACGCGTATGAGTACGCCGGACAGGACGATAAGGCGGTGGGCTATTACGAGCAGACATTGCAAATCGAGCGCGAACTTCAAGACCAGGCGCGGATTGCGATTGCCATAAACGCCCTCGGCAATGGGTACTTTGGCTTGAGCCAATATGAGAAAGCCATCGCATATTATGGGCAAGCTCTCGAAGCGTTCCGCCAAATCAAGGATCGCCGCCGCGAAGCCGCCGCATTGGGGAACCTCGGAAACAGCTACGGTGAACTCAGCCAGTTCCAGAAGGCGATCGTCTATCACGAGCAAGCATTAGCGGTTTTTCGAGAACTCAAGAACCGCAGGGGGGAAGCATTTACCCTGGGCAATCTCGGAATTGAATACGCCGACCTCAGCCAGTTTGAGAAGGCGGTCGGCTACTACGAACAGGCGCTGCCGGTATATCGCGAGATCCAGGACAGCGGCGCGGAGGGCCGGGCGCTAGCCAACCTGGGTGATGCGTACGTGGGCCTCGGCCAATACGAAAAGGCGATCGGATACCAGGAGCAAGCCCTCGTTCGGAATCGCGAGGCGAAGGACCGGTTTACGGAAGGCCATACGTTAAGCGGCATCGGGACGTCGTACCTGGACTTAAAGAACTACGAGAAGGCCGCCGGATACTATGAACAGGCCCTGGCGATCGCCCGTGAGGTGATGGATCGCAGCGCCGAAGGTGCGGACCTGAACAATCTGGCCGAGGCTTACCGGGATCTGGCGCAGTACGATCGCGCAGCCGGCTATTATGTGCAGGCGCTGGCAATTTCCCGCGAGGTGAAAGACCGGCGCGTGGAGGCCGCCGAATTAACTGGGCTCATGGAGACCTCGCGCTTGGCTGGGCGGCCGCGCCTAGCGATCTTCTACGGCAAACAAGCCGTGAACACGGTGCAAGCCATGCGTTCCGACATCGGCGGCCTGAGCCAAGATCTGCAGCAGAGTTTCTTGAAGGGCAACGAAGAGCCGTATCACATTCTGGCCGAATTGCTGATCGCGCAGGGCAGGTTAGCGGAAGCCGAGCAGGTCCTGGCTCTGCTCAAGGAAGAAGAATACTTCGAGTACATTCGTGGGGATTCCGGCCCGGGGCTGGAACGGCGCGCCGATCTTACGCCGGAGGAGGCCGAATACGAGAAACGCTATCGCGAGATCGGAGACCACCTGATGGCTATCGGCCGGGAGCGCGGCGATCTGCTCGCCAAAAAGAGCATGACGCCGCAGGAGTCCGAGCGGCTGATGCAACTGGAACAGGATCTGACGGTGAGCAATGAGGCGTTCGAGCGCTTCCTGGGAGATCTGACCCAGCATTTCAGCGCCAAGCCGGAATTAAACGCGAGGGTGGTGGACCAACTGCGCGAAGAACAAGGCTTCATGGAAGACTTACGCGAATTGCCACCCGGAACGGTAGCCATTTACACGCTGGCCGGACAGGACGAATTCCACGTGATTCTGCGGACGCCGGACGCGCAGAAAGCTTACGAGTATCCGATCAAAGCGGCGGATCTGAATCGCAAGATTTTCGATTTCCGCGAGGCAGTTGGCGATCCGAAGGCCGACCCGCGACCCTTGGGCCAAGAGCTTTACAAGATCCTGATGGCGCCGATGGCCGAAGATCTGCGGCAAGCCAAAGCGCAGACCCTGATGTGGTCGCTGGACGGCACGTTACGCTATGTACCCATCGCGGCCTTGTATGACGGCGAGCACTATTTGGTCGAGCAGTATCGCGTTTCGGTGATGACGCTCGCCAGCAACGCGCGATTGAAAGACCTGCCCGACCGCGCTTGGTCCGAAGCCGGATTCGGCGTCACCAAGCAGCACGAAGACAACGCGCCCCTGCCGGAAGTGGCGGCGGAGCTCGATGGAGTGCAGGAGATCTTGCACGGAGAAATCAAGCTGGACGAGCAATTTACCGAATCCTCCATGCGGGCGACGCTGTTGAAACATTTTCCGGTGGTGCACATCGCCAGTCATTTCCGCTTCATGCCCGGCGATCAGTCCAAGTCTTTTCTGCTGTTGGGCGACGGAGCCCATCTCAGCCTGGAGCAAATCAAGACACTGCCGAATCTGTTTAGCGGGGTCCAATTGCTGACGTTGTCGGCGTGCAACACGGGTGTCGGCGACGGCACCGAGGTGGAAGGATTCGGAACGCTCGCCCAGCGGCAGGGCGCGAAAGCCGTGATTGCCAGCCTGTGGCCGGTTGCCGACACCAGTACCAGCCGGCTGATGCAGGAGTTTTATCGGCTTCGCGAATCCACGCCCGGCATGACGAAATTGGAAGCGCTGCGGGAGGCGCAGTTGGAACTGCTGCGCGGAAAAGCGGAAAGCGCTTCTTACTCGCATCCTTTTTACTGGGCGCCATTTTTCTTGATGGGCAACTGGCTGTAGGGTTTCGCGGGCAGTACTAAACCGGGCTGCACAAAGTCGACATCGAAGGTATAATCGCTTAATCACATCGTTCGTTTACTAAGTCGGCGCCGGTAAACGGCGAGTTGTATCGAGGAGGAGGTACACACGCGTGAAGCGCAAATGCCTGGGAATCTATTTGACACTTACAATCTTGCCTGCTTTCGCGCAGGTTGCTATTGAGTCGCTTCCGCCGGAAGGTCACGCGGCGGTCATGCGCGGTTCATCCGGGCCGGTGCAAGGCTTGCTCGACCATGGCAACGGAACCGCGGAAACCAAGAACTGGAGCGGCTATGCGGTCGAGGGGTCCGGGTTTACATCCGCCCAGGGTTCCTGGGTGGTGCCAACCGCCAATTGCACTGGCACCCTTTTGGGCTATGCCGCGTTTTGGGTCGGCCTGGACGGGTACACCTCTTCCACGGTGGAACAGACCGGCACGACATCCGACTGTATTTTTTCGATTCCGATCTATTACGCCTGGTACGAATTCTATCCGAACGGCGTCGTGATAGTGGACGTTCCCGTGAAAGCCGGAGACGTAATATCGGCGTCGGTGGTGTACAACGCCACTCCCAACAACTTCACCGTCACCATCACCGATGTGACCAGCGGAAAATCCGCCACCCATACACAGGCCGTTAGCGGAGCGGCGCGCTCTTCAGCGGAATGGATCGCCGAAGCGCCGGCCACCGTCGGAGACATCATCCTGCCGTTGACGAATTTCGGGACGGTGAATTTTGGTGCCGACAGTACGGCGGTCGGCGGAACCAACGACGCTGCTGACCAGTCCAATAGCGGCCCGATTGGAAGCTTTCTGCCGGTCAACGTGATTCAAATCGCGAAGACGGCCAGCTTCCTCAGCCCGCAGACGGCCAGTTGCAGTACGCTCTCGAACGACGGCACGAGTTTTTCGTGCACCTGGGCGAAATAGACCTCTACTTAGCGCCTTGCGTGGGTTCACAAGGTTGAGCCACTCGCTTTAGGCCGGGATCGCCGGGGCTTTCTTTCATCGCGGTGCTCAGTTCGTCGCACGCCTCCGCCCGGAGCCCGAGCCGCAGATCTACGTCCGCGAGCAACGCGAGCGTCATAGTATCGCCGCCGGTGGCGCGCGCGGCCTGGGCGAATTGTTCGCGTTTCAGGCTGTCTGCGGCCGATAGCGTGTTGAACTCTTCGGTGCCCGCGCCGATCTCGATGCCCGCGCGCATGGCGCGTACTTGCCAGTAGTAGTGGGCTCCAGCCCTAAGAGTTCCGGCCGGGACGGAGATTTTCGTGGCGGCCGTCGAGGTGTTCCACACAACTTTTCCAACCTCGTCCTCCAGCGTTATGCGGTACGAAGCTGCTTGGGGGACAGCCTTGTATTGAAGGATCGCTTTGTCCGGGAGCGCCACCGCGCCCGCCGCGGGATAAAGATCGTTCATTTTCTCTCCGCCGCGGATGCGCACAGCGGCCGGAGTGGGAGCCGATCCCGCTACGACGGGAGCGGGTTGGGGAATGGGAGGCAGCGCCGGCAACTCACGAACGGCGCCGCCGATCTTGGGCACAGCCTTACCGGTCACCGTGATTTTTGCCCCGCCCGCCAATTGGTAGCGATGGCCATTCCCCAGGATCACGACAGCCTGAGATCGCGCCGCCACTTCCAACGTGTCGCCTTCCGCAAGCCAATCGAAAGCTGCTGCGGCTTTTGTCTCATGGCCGCGGGCGGTAAGCACTTCGTCCTTCCCGGAAAGTGATGCGATTACAGCGACCGAGTTTTGGCAGCATTGGGCATGTAGGGGTCCAGCCAACAAGATGAGCGCGAAGCAGCGAATCCTCAAACTGAGTCCAAGCATAAACACCTATGAATTCACGGTTCAACCACGGGATAAGGGCTCAGAGCGCTTCTTAAACC
>JASIGB010000316.1:0-3749 GCA_030045355.1 Bryobacteraceae bacterium | reverse complement strand
CTCGGGCGCGGCTTCCTGACGGGCGAGTACAAGCGCCCCGAGGATATTCCCGAGAACGATTTTCGGCGCTACAATCCACGCTTCCAAGGCGATCATTTCTACAAGAATCTGGGTCTGGTGCGGCACATCGAAGGTATCGCCAAATCGAAAGGCGCGACGCCGGCTCAGATCGCGCTGGCCTGGGTAATGGCGCAAGGCGACGAAGTTGTTCCGATCTTCGGCGCCAAGAAGCGCTCGCGCATTGAGGAGAATCTCAAGGCTCTCGATATCGTGTTTTCGCCGGCCGAGATCGACGAAATCGATCGCCTGATTCCAAAGGGCAGCACCGCCGGGTTGCGCTATGCTGAGCAGCACATGGCCGCTGTGAACATCTGAGCGGACCTCCATGGCAACCATTCGACGAGTCGCCGTGTTAGGCGCGGGCACCATGGGATCGCGTATCGCCGCGCATTTCGCCAACGCGGGAATCTCCGCGCTGTTGCTCGATGTCCCGGGCGATTCGAATCGCAACGCACCAGCACTCCAGGGCATTCAGAACGCGCTGAAGATGAAGCCCGCCGGATTTTTCGTCGATGAACGCGCCGCGTTGGTCGAGGCCGGCAATTTCGAGGACGATCTCGGAAGAATCTCCGCCTGCGACTGGGTGCTCGAGGCCATTGTCGAAAATCTCGACGCCAAGCGCACGCTGTGGCGCAAGGTGGAAGCCGCGCGCAGGCCCGATGCGATTCTTTCCACGAACACCAGCGGCATTCCCCTCGCGAAAATCGCGGAAGGGTTCTCGCCGGAATTCCGCCGCCACTTCCTCGGCACGCATTTTTTCAATCCGCCGCGCTACCTGCACCTGATGGAACTGATTCCGGGTCCGGAAACGGACCCTCGCATCCTGGCTGAGGTGGAACATTTCGCCGACCGCCGACTCGGCAAAGGGGCGGTGCGCACCAAGGACACTCCCAACTTCATCGCCAACCGCATCGGCGCGTTTCTCGGCGGGACCATCGGCAAAACGATGGTCGAACAGGATTTCACCGTCGAAGAAGTGGATGCGCTCACGGGTTCGTTGATCGGCGTGCCCAACAGCGCGAGCTTTCGCCTGCTCGACTTGGTCGGGCTGGATGTGTGGGGGTTCGTTGGAACAAATCTGTACGAACTTGTTCCCCATGATCGCTGGCGCGAACGCTTCTTGCCGCTGGATTTCGAAAAGAAGATGATCGAGCGCAAGTGGCTGGGCGACAAGACCGGCCAGGGCTTCTACAAGCGCGTGGGGAAAGAGCGTGAGATCCTGGCGCTCAACTGGAAGACGCTGGAGTACGATCCGCTCCGCAAGCCGCACTTTGCTTCCGTCGAAGCGGCGCGCAACATCGAGGACCTTGGCGAGCGCATCCGCACTCTGATTCGCTCCGACGACCGCGCCGGACGCTTCCTGTGGGCCGTGCTGAGCGACTACTTCCTGTATTGCGCCCGGATGATTCCCGAAATCTCGGACCGCATCATCGAAATCGATCGGGCGATGCGCTGGGGATACGGCCACAAGTTGGGGCCGTTCGAGCTGTGGGACGCCATCGGTTTCGTCCAGGTGATCACGGGCCTGGAACTCGAGCGGCGCGCCTTGCCCTCGAGCGTCTCCGAGGCGCTTGCCCACGGCATCATTGCACTCTACCGGCCGCCAGAGCCGCGCCGCCCGGTGACGGAATATTTCGACTTCTGCTCGCAAAATTACCATTCCATCGAGCCGCGACCCGGCATCCTGATTCTGCGGGATCGCAAGCGAACCCATGGCGTGGTGAAGGAAAACCCCGGTGCCTCGCTCGTCGACCTCGGCGACGGCGTGCTGTGCATCGAATTTCACAGCAAGCTGAACACGATCGGCGAAGACAACATCGCGATGGTCCATGCGGGTCTCGAAGAAGCCGAGCGCAATTTCGAGGCGTTGATCATCGCCAACGAAGGCGAAGCGTTCAGCGCGGGCGCCAACCTGATGCTGGTTCTGCTGGCGGCGCAGGAAGGCGAATGGGACGAGTTGAACCTGGCCGTCCAGCGCTTCCAACAGATGAACATGGCGTTGAAGTACGCGGCCAAACCCGTGGTGGCCGCGCCTTTCGGCCGCACGCTGGGCGGCGGCTGCGAGATGGTGCTGCATGCCACGCGCGCGCAAGCTTCGGCTGAAACCTACATCGGATTGGTGGAGGTGGGCGTGGGCTTGGTTCCGGCGGGCGGTGGATGCAAGGAGCTCCTCGCGCGGCTGAAAGATCCGCTTCGCATATTCGAATTGATCGGATACGCGAAGGTATCCACGAGCGCCGAAGAGGCGCAGAAACTCGGCCTGCTGCATCGTTCGGACGCGATTTCGATGAATCCCGAGCGCTTGATTTTCGACGCCAAGGCTCTGGCGCTTTCTCTCGCGCCGAACTACGCGGCGGGCAGCCCGCGCAACGATATCCAGGTGGCGGGCGATGCGGCCTACGCGCTGATGAAGCTCGGGGCCTGGTCCGCGCGCCAGGGAAATTTCATCAGCGATTACGATCTTCTGATCGGTGAAATGCTGGCGCACGTGCTGAGCGGGGGGCGCCTTTCGGGTGAACAGATGGTATCGGAGCAGTATTTGCTCGACCTGGAGCGCGAAGCGTTCTTGAGCCTGTGCGGCAATCCCAAAACGCAAGAACGGATGCAGTATATGCTGAAGACGGGGAAACCGCTCAGAAATTAACATATAATGGCGAGTTGGTCTAGTGGAGAGGATGGAATGACTACTGGCATTGCCCGCTCGCTGCTTCTTGGTTTGATTGCGATGGCCGCGCTGCCTGCGCTCTGCTCGGCGGATGCATTGATTGTTCCGGCATATTTTTATCCGGGCACGGGCGGTCCCGGCGGCGTGGGAAACGGATGGGCGGCGCTGACGACGGCGGCAGCGGAAGTTCCGCTGACCGCGATTTTCAATCCTAATAGCGGGCCTCTTCCCGGGCCGGCCGATCCGAATTACGTCTCCGCGATGACCAACCTGGAGAACGCTGGAGGCAGCGTCGTCGCGTATGTTTACACCGACGACGGAAATGCATCGCTCGCGAGCGTGGAAGCGCAGATCAACACATACATTTCCCAATACGGAAGCCTGATTAATGGCTTTTATATCGACGGGATGCTGATTACGCCAAGCACTTTGTCGTATTACCAAAGCCTGGACAGCTACATCCAGGGGTTGTCGTCGTCGTACGAAGTGATCGGCAATCCCGGACAACCGTTTCTGAATGGGGTTACGCCTTCCCAATACCTGTCCACGGCGAATATCTTCGATATCTTCGAGGGGCCGAACACCGCGCCGAGTCCCGGCGCTCCTGGATTCAACGCCTATCCATACGGACTGAATTGGTTTGAGAGCGACCCCAGCAACCTGTTCGACAACACGATCTACGACACGCCCGAATCTTCCCTGCTTGCGGATCTTGAACAGGCGGCCGCATTGAATGCCGGTGAGGTCTACGTAACCGATCAGGGCGCGGCGAATCCATATGGCGAGTTGCCGTCTTATTGGAATCAGGAAGTGGCCGATATCGAAGCGCTGAATGCGGTGCCGGAACCTTCTGCTACGAGCCTGATCCTTTTGCTGGGACTTGTCACGGCGCCGGTAGCAGTAGTCATGCACCGGCGGCAGCGCAAGAGTTAACGCGGGCGTTCGATGCAGGCCGAAGCGGTCATTTTGGATTGTCTCCGGACTCCCGTCGGCAAAGCGCCGCGCGGGAGCCTGCGCAACACGC
>JASIGB010000315.1:0-2682 GCA_030045355.1 Bryobacteraceae bacterium | reverse complement strand
CATGGTGGCATAGGTTTGCCGGCGCGTGAGCCGGATGAGGCCGGACGTATGAAATATAGGCGCGGCTGCGGCGTCCGGCGTTCCTACGGGGGCAGGCATTCCTAATGTTATCCTTTTTCGGGCGGCGATTTCTTTTTCGGCCATGACCGTCAGGCCGCTTTGCCGTAGGATTGATTCAGATCCGGGAGAGCTGATGTGAGAGGCGATGAAGAGGGTGGTTTCGTGGTGTGTCCAGCTCGTGCTGGTGTTCCTCAGCCCGACGATCGCTTTCGCAATTCTGGAAAGCGCGCACGGTGGTCCTGACACCGTGCTCTCTCAACTTCTCGGGTATACGTTCCTCGCGGTCGTGAGCGTCAGTTTAGCCCTTGTTGTATCGAGGCTAAATCGGGGTTGCGCCAAGGAAGGCGCCTGGATATGGGTACTGCCCGTCGTCGTCGTTATCTGGGGACGCATCACCGACAGTTACGACTTTGTGAATAATTATCTTCTGATAACTCGACCAGGGGACGGCGAGGCAGGCCTGGGGGAATTTTTCTTTACATGGCCGGCTTGGAGTTGCTCTTGGTACTCAGTAGCAATGTGGTGGCGTCTCCGTCAGAAACAACGAAGCGACGGCGATCATTCAATTCTTAGCGGACCGACCGGCGATGCCCACTAGCGATCCCTACCTGCGCGCGGCGATCGAACAGGCGCGCAAAAGCTTGGCGGAGGGCGGCATTCCGATCGGATCGGTGCTGGTGCATGAGGGCCAGATCATCGGGCGCGGGCACAACTGCCGCGTGCAGACGGGCAGCGCGATCGATCATGGCGAGATGAATTGCCTGCGCAACGCCGGACGATTACCGGCGCGCGTTTATCGCAACAGCACGATCTATTCGACGCTTTCGCCGTGCCCGATGTGCAGCGGCGCGATCGTGCTGTACAAGATCCCGCGTGTGGTGGTGGGCGAGAACAAAACATTCATGGGCGCCGAGGATTACATGCGCAGCCAAGGGATTCAGGTGGACGTGGTGCAGGAGGAGGAATGCATTCAGATGATGAGGGACTTCATTCGGATAAATCCGGCGTTGTGGAATGAGGATATCGGCGTCTGAGGGGCCGGGATCGGGGGCTGGGGATTGGGGAACAGGCACATTGGAGTTTGAGATGACCACGGTGCAGATGCTGAATCGGGCGTTGATGCATGAGCTGATCGAGCGCGCGAAGGGGTCGCCAAGGTTGCGAGTGAATCACAATTTTCACGGGTCGATGGAAGAGAATCCGCACCGGTTTTTGAATGTGATGGTGAAAGGGACGTACATCGCGCCGCATCGCCATCTGGATCCGCCCAAGGCTGAGGCCTTTTTGGTATTGGAAGGCGAAGTCGCGTTCTTTGTCTTCGACGATTCCGGGCGCGTGGTGCGGACGGAAGTGGTGGGACGCGATCCCATCGGCATCGATCTCTCGCCCGGCGTCTGGCACACGCTTGCGCCGGTGTCCGAGCACGCGGTCTGCTACGAAGTGAAGCCGGGGCCGTATTTGGCGTCGACGGATAAAGATTTTGCGCCGTGGGCGCCGCGGGAGGGCGACCCTCGTGCGCCGGAGTATTTAGCGGGCTTGTTGGCGCTGATCAAAAGTTGAGGTGCTTGATCAGGTCGACGAGCGCGTGCAGGCCAGCCGAGGCGAAGATGCTGGAGCTTTTCTCGTAAACTTTGCCGTAAGCGACGCCCGCGATGGTGGCGAGGATCATGTAGCGCCAGTTGGGCAGCGGCTGGGGGCCGTTGTCGAGGTGCGCGCATCCGAAGATAAACGCGGCGAGGAGCAGCGTCCAAACGTTGGTGCCCAGGCGCTGCGCGATCGAGTTTTGGATCAGCGCGCGGAACAGGATTTCTTCGGGGATCGCGGTGGCGGCGAGAATGATCACGTATTGCGAGGCGATCTGTAGGGGCGAGCGTTGTGCGGGCCAGTGAAACGGCGGCAGGAATCCGATGGCGCGGCCGAGCAAGATCAGGACCGGTGCGCAGGCGGCGAAGCCGAGCAGCAAGTTGACGAGATCGCGCGGGGTTCGCGGCAGAGTGTATTTCATGTCCGGGAGCCGGCGGAACAGCAGGAAGATCGCCAGACCGAGGAGGATCGCGACGCCATAGGCGGCCATGTGCAGAGGGCCTTGCGCGCGGCGCGGCACCCATTGCCGACCGAGCGAGAATTCGAGCGGGAGCCAGAGCAGGACGATGATAAGAAAGTCGGCCCATGTTGGCGGCGGCGTGTGGCGGACGAAGTAGGCGCACGTGACCGGTAGGGTTGCGTACGCGAAAATCAGAGCTGACAAGGGGTAGCTGAAACTTCCGAGAAGCAGGGACAGAACCAGGAAGAGGGCGGACAGCAGGACCGGTACGACGAAGATCAGAGCCGGACGCCGCTCGAAAGCTCGTTGAAGACATCTCTGCAGCCCCGTGCACAGCAAGCCCAAAATGGCGCCCAACAGGATCGCGAGAAGAATCGCGAGCATCGCACCATAGTACCGTCCTGGCTCAGAACGCTATGTGGTAACTTCAACCGCATGTCCATCGATGCGTCCATCCTCAATGAAGTGGAGCACCTGCGCGAGCTCAAGCCCAACGAGCGAACGGCGCTGGCCGAAAAGATCGACCTCCTGCGCTACTCACCGGGCGAGAACGTATTCCAGTTCGGCGATCCGGGAAA
>JASIGB010000314.1:0-2673 GCA_030045355.1 Bryobacteraceae bacterium | reverse complement strand
GCGGTCGCGCGCCCGATGGGGACGACGATGGAGCGCGTCACGAAGTAACAGATCGACATGGAGAACGCGAGGCCACCCGCAGTCAACAGAAAAACAACGTTGCGCATACCGCGCAGCATAGCTTCGGTGTCGTCGACGTAGATCCCGGTGCCGACGACCCAACCCCAGGGCGCGTATAGCTTCACATAGGAAATCTTCGGCGAGGGCTGGGTCTGGCCCGGCTTCGGCCACATGTAGCGGATGGCCCCCTCGCCGCGGTCTCTGGCGATGCGCGCCGCCTCGACGAAGATCGCGAAGCCGTCGGGATCGCGATAATCGGAGACGTCCCGGCCTTCGAGCGCGGGATTCGCCGGATGCAGGATCATCCGCGGTTGCAGATCGTTGATCCAGACGTAATTGGCGCCGCCGTAGCGGGCGCTGCGGACCGCATCCTTTGAGGCCGCCTGCGCCTGCGCAGTGGTCATCGTGCCCTTCGCCGCCTGCTGGCCATAGTAATTCAGGATGCCCCACGCCGCTTCCACGACGTGCTGGGTGGCTTCGGCCTGCAACTGGTAGCTGTGCGCGCTCTGCTGGGGCAACAGCCAGACGAGCAGCGGGATGGGAAGCGCGATGCTCAGCGCGGCGCCCATCAGCAGAATTTTCGTCGAGAGCCGCAATCGCGTAAGACCCTTAGCCACACTCGACTCATCGGCGTGGAGCGCGTTAATGTGAGCTTACTGCGGCTTGGGCGTCCCGAGCGAAGTAGTCGCCAGCATGCCGCCTAATCCCATGGTTTCCACCGCACTCGACGGCACGATGACCATAGAGCCGCGTTCTTTGATGGCTTCATACAGCATGTTCATGGCGCGCAGATGCAGCGCCACGGGATTGTTCAAGTAAACGGTGGAGGCGTCCGCGAATTTTCCGGCGATATCGGTTTCCGCGGTTCCCAGAATGATGCGCGCTTGCCGTTCGCGCTCGGCCTGCGCCTGGCGCGACATCGCGTCTTCGAGCGCCTGTGGAATGTGCACGTCGCGGATCTCGACCGATTGCACGGTGATGCCCCAGGGATTGGTCTTCTCGTCCAAAATGCGCTGGAGCTCGTGGCCGAGCGTCTCGCGTTCAGTGATCATCTGCGCCAGATCGTGACGTCCGATCGATTCGCGCAACGCGGTTTGCGCGCTTAAAGCGATGGCTTCGGTGAAATCGGCCACTTCCAGGATCGATTTCTCGGCGTTCCACACCAGCCAGAACACGATGGCGTCCACGTTCACCGGTACCGTATCGCGGGTGAGCGCCGATTCGGCCTTCACCTCGGCGACGCGAATGCGTTGATCGACGAAGCGCGTGACCTGGTCGATCACCGGAACGATTAGGAAGATGCCCGGCCCGCGCAGGCCGACGTAGCGGCCCAGGCGCAACACTGCCGCCTTCTCCCATTGCGCGGCCACGCGAATGGCAAACAGCAAATACAGGCCCAGCGCGACTCCGATCGCGACAGGTGCGGGGTTGTTGAGACGAGCCGTCGCGGCCGCGCCCACTCCGATCGAGATCAGGCAAAGAATCACTCCGATGGGCGCGAATCGCGGTGCCGACGGCGCGATCGTGGGTATGCGTGTGATCTTCAAGGACAACATGGTTTAGGTTCTCCTTCCAGATTCGTGTTCGACTTCGTTGAGATAGCCGATAATTTCAGAAAGCTCGATGCCTTCGGCCCCCGCTTTGGCGAGAAGCTCTCCGCAGAGCTGCGCGAGGCGGCGCCGGCGATCTTCGCCATTCACTGGAGGCTTTTTGTCCGTCAGGAACGTTCCGGTGCCTTGCTGTGTGGCGAGGACTCCGCGAATTTCAAGCTCGCGATACGCGCGCACCACGGTGTTCGGATTGATTGCCAGATCGACGGCCAGTTGACGGACAGTGGGGAGCTGATCGCCCGCCTGCAACGCTCCGGCCGCGATGCCTCCCAGCACCTGGTCGATGATCTGGCGATAAGCCGGCACGCCGCTGCGTGGGTCCAGGGTAAATGGAACCTGCGCCGCGCGTTTCACAGTCATAGTGTATTAGTTAATTAATACATTGTCAAGAGCTAGGGGAAATTTCCTCGTAAACTTCTGAACGGGAATGACGTTTAATGGTTTATAGGCGCATGAAAACCAGTAGTACCTTCTTGGCGGCAATAGCTTGCGACGTTTTGCTCGGCATTTGCCTGGTGGGGCCGCTCGCCGCCCGGCCCAAGGCTCGAAAGCCGGCAGACGCGAATAAGCTATTTCAGAAGAAGCTTTCTAAAGATGAGCAAGTGCTTCACGCGCTGGACCGGCTCACGTTCGGCCCGCGCCCCGGAGATGTGGCGCGCGTGAAGAAGATCGGGTTGAAGAAATGGATCGACCAGCAGCTTCATCCCGAGCGCATCCCGGAGAATTCGGCGCTCGAGGCGCATCTCGGGCAGCTCGAATCGCTACGCATGACGCCGCTCGAGACAGTGCAGCATTATCCGACTCCGGCGATGATCCGGGCGATCGCCAATGGCCGTCAGCCGATGCCCGACGATCCGCTGCTGCGCGCGAGCGTGGAGCGGCTGATCGCGCGATATAAGGTGAAGCAAGCGGAGGCAGCCGGTCTTATAGTTCCCCCGGCAGCAGTTCCAACGCCAGCGCCCGCGCGCGACCCGAACGCGGATCTCGAACCCGCACGGCCGCT
>JASIGB010000313.1:0-4967 GCA_030045355.1 Bryobacteraceae bacterium | reverse complement strand
TTCAGGCTTGGCGGTCAGCTTCGCTTCCGAGACGACCAGTGTGTGCACAGTACACGGCACGACAGCCACATTTGCCACGGCGGGCACTTGCACGATTCAGGCCTCGCAAGCCGGTAACAACATTTGGGCCGCCGCAGCACCCGTCTCACAGAGCTTCACAGTGCTCCCGGAACCGCAGGCGATTACGTTCAATGCTCCATTGACGCAGACGGTGGGTACGCCCCTGACGCTATCGGCGACCGCGACTTCTGATTTGACGGTAACGTTCGCTTCCGAGACAACCGGCGTTTGCACAGTGAGCGGGACACCCAGCGAAACAACGGCCACGTTCCTCACACCTGGCACCTGCACGATTCTGGCCTCGCAAGCCGGCAACGCCACCTGGGCTGCCGCAACACCCGTCTCACGCAGTTTCACGGTGAACGCGGCGAAACCGACCATCACCTCGTTCAATGCCACGCCCAGCGTAATAAACTTGGGCTCCACGAGTTCTCTCAGTTGGGTGACTACGGGAGCGGTCAGCGTTGCCATCACGCCGGGAACCTTTACCTCGACCTTGGCGAGCGGTTCTACTAGCGTGAAACCGGCATCGACCACGACTTACACACTCACTGCGACGAATACCGCCGGTTCAGTGACCGCAACAGCTCAAGTCACGGTAAGTGCGGGCGGACCACTAACGATCACGACGGCTTCGTGTCCGGTGGGAACGCAAGGCGCATCCTATGCCGGTTGCACGATTACGGCGACTGGGGGTACTCCACCCTACACGTATTCGGTGAGCACGAGCGGGAATTATCCGCCGTTGCCCGAAGGGATGTCCCTGAACTCAAGCACCGGCGCGGTCACTAGTTCGCAGATCGGCGGTCAGGGCACCTACACAACAGAGTTCGTGCTGACAGATTCCGCGAATACTACAGCCACCCTGCCGATCACATTCGCGATCAATGGCGATAATGCGTTCTTGGCGAACATATTCCCCTCGACGTCCATCTTCCATCATCGGGTCGATGCCGCCACCACCGGTTTGCCGGTAGACACCTCTCCCGCTGCTCCGATGTACAGCGGGTACCTGCCGGAGACGATCAGGGTGTTCTTCGGCAACACTTCGGGCGCACCGTATCCAAACGGAATACCCGCATTCGAGGTTCCCAACAATCAGCCCGAAGTGCCGGTCTCGACCACTGTGTATCAATCCTATTTCACGTCCGGCCCCATCCCGGCGAATGCTCCGGTTGAAGGCACCAGTTACTCCAACGGCGACCGGCATGTCCTGATTTATCAGCAGGCCAGTGGCAGCAACCCTCCGGCGCTGTGGGAGATGTGGCAGGGAATCTATGAGGGGGGCCCGTGGACCGATTCCTCGAACGCGATGTGGCCGGATGTCACTTCCAATGCCCTGACGCCTCAGGGAAACGGGACAACCGACGCGGCCGGGCTTCCCGTGGCTCCACTTCTCGTCAATGCGGATGAAGTGATCGGCACTGGCACACCAAGTTCGCCGAACGGCACGGTTCAACACCCCATACGATTCACGCTCAACCACATGCTGAACTATTGGGTGTGGCCCTCTACGCAAACCGCGGGCGTTGGCTCTTGCACGACTTCGGGAGGAAGTACGATCCCCACGGAAAGCCAGATCTCGCAGTCTTCTCCACCGGCGAGTTGCACGATGACAGGCCCGGCCGGGGAAATCTATCGCCTCAAGGCATCCGTGCCGACGCCTGCTTGCGCGTCCACCAGTCCCCAAGCGGCGATCATCATCACGGCCTTCCGAAACTACGGAATCATCCTCGCCGACAACGGGATGAGCGGTGGCCTCATCGGCACACCGGATGCGCGCTGGAACGACGACGACCTCAGTTGCCTCACGAACATCATCTTGAATGACTTCGAACCGGTGAATGTGTCGAGTCTCATGGTCAGCAACGACAGTGGCGCGACCGCACACTAGGGGGTAGCGCCCGTATTCTTAGGATATTGACGTTTCGCGTTGGTAACAGCCCTTCCAGCGACGACGCAAAGCAGTCCAGCGCAGGCCGAAAGTGCAGGGGAACGCTAGCTGACTACACGGGGCTATTTCCCTAATGCCCAAAAGGAGGACTAGCATCCTCGTAGACCAGATGGTCACCACCGAGTTCAGCAACTCAAAGCACTCCGCGCCATCCCGAGAACTCCAGCGGAGTTCTTCACCTATGACCACGAGCGATTCTTCTTCGCTTCCCAGCAAGGCTTGCAAACTTCCCGGAAGCTTACTTGATTTCGCACGCGGCTCGCTGTTAACCTTCGTCCAGGGAGATCAATGGCTCGCGGGTTCACGTTATTACTGACCTTGCTCCTGCTGGCCGGTATTCCCGGCTTTGGCCAGATCATCACTCCCGGCGTTGGATACCCCGGTGGCGGATATCCAGGCCGACCGTATCCGCAAGGCACACCGGGAGGTCAGGCGCCGAACAGCAGGCGGGACCAGGCCGCGATGACGTTCACCGGGATGTTGAGGAGGATTGGAGACAACAATGTCGTCGTTGAGTCCGACGACAAGACCATCAGTACTATCTCCATCGCGAAATCGACTAAATACAAGGGCGTTTCCGGCGCTTCCGCACAGATCGGCGATTTTCAGCCTGGCGATCACGTCCGCATTGATGCAACGCAAGTCAACAACGTCTACCATGCCTCGACGATGACGATGGTCAGGGAGGGCACACTGGACGAGCACGTGGCCGCGTCGCAGGCGATGAACGACACGTCGCGCCCCTTAGCTCGCGATTCCATGAGTGGTTCCGCGAGCAACGCGTCGGTGGGCTCGTCAAGCGGCGACCAGGGCAGTCCTAGATTGCGCCAGGCAACTTCGAGTCCGGACAGCACTACGAGTAGTTCGACGAGCAATTCGCCGGCCAGCGCCCCAAGTAACAATGACGACCCTCCCAAGCTGCATCGGGCTACGGGAAGTTCGGACGTCACGCCGAGCCCGCAAATCGCGCCGGGAACTCCCGCCAGCACGTCTGCGTCTCGTCCGGCGCCTTCAACCACGCGCGATGCCGACGACGATGATCCGCCGCAGTTGAAGCGCGGAAGCTCGGCCGGCGGTAGCACGCCATCCACTAATTCCGACGCGACGGTAGCCGATGCACGACCGACCCTTCAGGCCGACACCGCCAACGGCGTCACGCGGATGCCCTCTCCGCCGCGGGTTGCCGCACCGACGGAAGGAGATTCTTCGTCCGTGAATGGGAACACGCGACAGAGAATGCCCGCATCCGGAGACCCGTTCATCGATCAGGCGCGGGAAGAGGCTTTTGCTTTCACCGAAACTCTTCCCAATTACGTGGTTAAGCAGTACACTACGCGATACGCGGCCCAGGTGGCGCGCGGTAACCAGACCGCCTGGCAGGCGCTGGACCATGTTACCGCCGACGTGATCGAAGAGGATGGCACCGAGAAATACAAGAATATTCTGGTTAACGGTCAACCGCCCAGAGTGGATGTCGAGAAGACCGGATCATGGTCGCGCGGTGAATTCTCCAGTCTGCAACTGGACGTGCTGTCTCCCAGCACCAACGCTCATTTTCACGGCAAACAATCCACGAGAATTGTGAACCGGGCCGCGTTCCTTTATGATTTCTCGGTGGAGCGACCCAACTCGCACTGGCACATCGAAGCGGAGGGCCAGTCTGATCAGCCGGGCTACACGGGTTCCATCTGGATCGACAAAGAAAACTACCGGGTGCTGCGGATCGAGCTGTCTGCACAAGACCTGCCGAGGACGTTTCCTCTCGACACAGTGGAGTCGGCGGTCGATTACGACTATGTGTTCATTGGTGAGGGCAAATATCTGCTGCCGGTCCACTCGGAGGCGCTGAGCTGCGCGCACGGGGCGAGCGGGTGCACCCGGAACGTCATCGAGTTCCGGAACTACAAAAAGTTCACGGCTGACAGCAGCATCACGTTCGATCCCGAAAAATAGGGAAATGAGTCAATATCAGCCCTATCTTACGCTGCTGTGCTGCGTTAATGGATTTTCCATGAAGCCGCGTTTTGGCAGGTCACTCCTGGCGGCGTAGTGTTTACGGGCAGCTCCGTTTTTGGCATGCTTCCGTGCGACGACTTCGAGCCAGTCAGCGCGCCGAGTGGTGCCAATTTGAAGAGGGTTTTGGCGACTCGCCGGTAATCGGTCGCTGAGACTTAGCGATCAGTGGCATCCACGAAACTCCGATTGTTTGCTGGCGCAGTAAACCTACTTGTATGCCGCTTGCATGCATGCTTGCCGCGATATAGTTCCAGAGGCCGTTGCTTGTCTGCCAGGCAACGGAGGCGGAGCGGGTTAGGGCTTCGGAGCTCAGCAGTACGAAGCCTTTTCCAGCCCAGCTATGAGTGACTCATATTCGCCGTCTGCGGTTCGCGCGTAGAGTCACCAACTCCGGCAACTCAACGGGTTTTTCAGCTTCGGGAACACTCCCACAACACGTCGTTCGCTTCCAGTCTGAATCCCCCTATAGTCAAGGCGCCCGCATAAGCTCCTACATAAACAGCAAAAAATCGTCAATTTCTCACTAGATTATTGACGTGCCCAATACGTTGATATAAGCTCCGACCAGCGTGATGGCGGGCCGGTGCTAAGGGTATCGGCTTGACCAATTCCGTGTCATGGGGAGAATTTGCATGCGCCAAGCAGCGCTCGTAGTGTGTTTGTTCATCTGGGCCTTTGTAGCATTTGCTCAGACCGATCGCGGCACTATCACAGGAACGGTTCTGGACGTGTCGGGCGCCGTAATACCCACCGCCTCCATCGAGGTAAAGAACACCGCGACCGGCGAGGTTTATACGGTAGGCGCCACAGGCACGGGCAATTACACGCTCGCCAACTTGCCCGCAGGCACCTATGAGTTCACGGTGACCGCCGTGGGCTTCAAGAAATATATCCGGCCGGCCATCACTGTCCAGGTGGCCGAGACTACCCGTGCGGA
>JASIGB010000312.1:0-4645 GCA_030045355.1 Bryobacteraceae bacterium | reverse complement strand
GCCTCCTCGACGCCCGCCACGTCGCTGAACTTGGTATCGAAAGTCTCGGATTCGTCGTGGATCTTGGCGCGGTTGCGTCCGAAGCTCAGCGGTCCGCCGCCCTTTTGCATGCGCCGCATCGCGACAAAGTAAATGACGAACAGGAGGAGCAGCGGGCCCCAGGAGATCAGGAAGCCGAACCAAAGATTGCCCGACGGGATGGTCCCGGAAAACTTCACGTGCTGCGCTTGAAGCGCCTGTACCAGCGTACCGGCGTCCAGGCCGGGGATCCGGTCGCAGGTCACCTGCGGGACTTTGTTGGCGGGCGGCTTCAGAGTCTTGAGGTAATCCGGTTTGTACGTGCCCGCCAGCTTGGTTTCCGTGATGCGGACGTCGTCCAGGTGTCCGGCATTCACTTCGTTCAGGAATTCGCTGTAGGAAACCACGTGCGGCTGCGGCGGAGTGAAAATGGAGTGCAGGAACCAGATGGTCAGGATCACCCAAGCCAGGTAGCCGAGGGTGAATTTCCACTGCTGCGGTTGCATCTTGGGCACGTTCGGCATGCGTTACCCCCAATCAATGAGACGCCGCCACTAATTTTAAGCTACCCACGGAATCGATGGAGAATTTCCAGCCGGGCGGAATGAGGGTGGTGGAACCGTAATCCAGCACCAGCGCGGGCCCCCGGTGTTCGGCGGCGGAAAGACTGGGTCGCGGATAAACGGGCGTGTCCCGCCAGGCGCCTGAGGAATGAAGGCGGCGGATGGTGGCGTTCTCCGCGCTGCCTGAACGGCGGCGTCGCGATCTTAGCTTTGGTTTTTGCACTTCTCTGCGTGCTCGAACGCGGAGGGTGACGATTTCGATGGCCCGTTCGGGATTCGAATAGCCGTAGACGCGCTGATGTTCGCGATGGAACGGCGCTGCGGGATGGGCCGCATCCCACGGCACGGTCAGCTCGTAACTCTGGCCGGTGTAGCGGATGTCGGCCGAACGGATCAGTTGGGCGCCCGGGAGGTTCCGGCGCGCGGCGCGCTCCAGCTTTTCGAACACGCGCTCGAAGTCGGAGCGGCCCAACGCGCCCGCCGCGTAGTCGCGAGTGCGGTCAGCGAGCAGCATCCCCAACGCCGAAAGCGCGCCCGCATATTCGGGAACCAGGACGGTTCGAATGCCCAGCTCTTGCGCGATCTCGCAGGCGTGCAGCCCTCCGCATCCGCCGAAGGCCACCAGCGCGAAGTCGCGCGGATCGTGGCCCCGCTCTACGGAAACTAAACGAATGGCTCTTTCCATGTTGGCGTTGGCGACGCGCACGATGCCTTGCGCCGCCGCGACGCGGCTGATTGCGAGCTGTTTGGCGATGGAATCGACGGCTTGGGCCGCGCGCGCGATATCCAGATGCATCGCGCCGCCGATGAGCTGATCCGCCGCGATGCGCCCCAGCACCACGTGCGCATCCGTCACCGTGGGCACTTCGCCCTTGCCATAGCAGGCTGGGCCGGGATCGGCGCCCGCGCTCTGGGGTCCCACACGCAGCAATCCGCCTTCATCCACGCGCGCGATCGATCCGCCGCCCGCGCCCACCGTGTGGATGTCAAGCATTGGCACGCGCACCGGCAGGCCGTCGATCGACGCCTCCATGGTCTCGCGCGGCGCACCGTCGCACAGGCTGACGTCGGTGGACGTGCCGCCCATGTCGAAGCCCAGTATACGCATGAAGCCGGAAAGCCGCGCCGTTTCGAGCGCTCCCACCACGCCACCCGCGGGCCCCGAGAGCACGGTCCGCACGGTGTGCCGCCGCGCTTCGTGAGTCGACATGAACCCGCCGTTCGATTGCATGATCGCGATGCGATGGCGCCCGCGCTCCAATTCGCCCAGGTACCGATCCATCAGCGGGCCGACGTAGGCGTTGATCAGGGTGGTGGACGTGCGCTCGTACTCACGGAATTCGGGGCAGATGTCGTGGGAGGCGCAAAGGTAGCCAAGGCCTTCG
Source organism: Bryobacteraceae bacterium (assembly GCA_030045355.1). Taxonomy (GTDB): domain Bacteria; phylum Acidobacteriota; class Terriglobia; order Bryobacterales; family Bryobacteraceae; genus Palsa-89. The sequence goes on along the minus strand of JASIGB010000312.1, from coordinate 2,679 downwards.
AGCGCCCGCATCGTGAGCTTTTCGTTGGCCGGATTGCGATAGGCGTGCAGAAAACAGATGGCGATGGATCGCACTCCGGCCCGCCGCAAACGCGCTTTCAGGCGCGCCAGCTCGGCGGCCGACGGCACCTGCGCAATGGTGCCGTCAAAAAACCCGCGTTCGCGGACGCCGAAGGACATCGCGCGGGGGATGATCGGCGCACGCGGCACCGGCGTCAGGTTGTAGAGCTCGGCGCGATTCTGCCGTCCGATGTGAATCACGTCTTCGAAGCCGGCTGTGGTCACTAACGCCGTCCGCACGCCCTTGCGTTCGAGTAGCGCGTTGGTGGCGACCGTGGATCCGTGAACCACCTCTGCGCGCACGCCCGCCGCCGCGCGCTCGAGCCCCTCCAGGATCACGCTCGCCGGCGACCGGGGGTTGGAACGCAGCTTGAACGTTTCGATCGCACCGTTGTCGCGGATGACAATGAAGTCCGTGAACGTTCCACCCGCGTCAATTCCGATGCGCATCGTTTTTCGGTCATGATAGCAGTAGGGTGATCGAACTTACGAACGTCAGTAAGATTTTCGAGGGCAAGCGCATCGTCACCGCGCTCGAAAATGTGGATCTGGCGATCGGGGGCGGCGAAATGGTCTCCATCGTGGGGCCTTCGGGCTCCGGAAAATCGACACTGCTGAATCTGATCGGCGGCCTGGACACCGCGAGTTCGGGCGAGATCGAAATCGACGGCCGCCGGCTGAGCGGTCTTTCGGACGACGAGCTGACGCGTCTGCGCCGCGACAAGATCGGATTCATTTTCCAGTTCTTCAATCTGCTGCCCACGCTCACGTGCCTGGAAAACGTCGCTATCCCGCTGCACCTGCGCGGCTGGCCGAAAAAGAGGATCGAGGAGCGCGCCAACGAACTGCTGGGTCTGGTGGGCCTGGGCGCGCGCAAAGAACATTTGCCGGATGAGTTGTCCGGTGGCGAGCGCCAGCGCTGCGCCATCGCAAGAGCGCTGTCCGTTTATCCGCCGGTTCTGCTCGCCGACGAGCCCACGGGCAACCTGGATACCCACACCGGAGCGGAAATCCTGGCGCTGATTCGCGACCTGCACACGCGCCTGGGGTCCACCATCCTGATCGTCACGCACGACCTCCACGTGGCCGAAAGCTGCGCGCGGCTGGTGGCCCTGCGCGACGGCCGCATCGAGGAGGATCGCGCGGGCGCACGGCACATGGCTTTGCACGGTTCGCGTCATGATTCTGCTCAAGCTCATTAGCTGGCCTTACGTTCGCAAGCACCTTCCGCGCTGGCTGTTGACGATCGCCGGAATCGTGCTGGGCGTCGCCGTGTTCGTGGGCATCCATACCGCGAATCAGTCGGTAGTGTACGCGTTTCATCAGACCGTAGATCGCATCGCGGGCGCAACGCAATTGCAGATTTCGGCCGGCGAAACGGGCTTCGACGAAAATGTTTTAGACCGCGTGCAGGCCGTGCCCGAAGTGCGCGTTGCCGTGCCGGTGATCGAAGCCGTGGTGGGCACGGGCGTGGAAGGGCAGGGCAATCTGCTGATCCTCGGCGTCGACATGACCGGCGACCGCAGCCTGCGCGATTACAGTATGGAATCCGGCGACTCTGGATCGGTAGATGAGGACATCGACGATCCACTGGTATTCCTTGCTCAACCCGATTCGCTGATGGTTACCGATACCTACGCCCGCGAAAATCATCTCACTACCGGCGCCAAGGTTCCGATGAACACCATGGAGGGCCGCAAGTTTTTCACGGTGCGCGGCATCATGAAATCGAGCGGCCTGACCAGCGCGTTCGGCGGGAATCTCGCGGTGATGGATGTGTATGCTGCGCAGAAAGTGTTCGGGCGCGGGCGAAGATTCGATCGCATCGATCTCGCGGTAAAAGACGGTGCGAGCGTCGCGGCAGTAAAGGCGAAGCTCGAAACATTGTTGGGCCCGGGGTTTCAGGTGCAGGTACCATCCGCGCGCGCACAGGAGTTTGATTCCATCTCGCGCGTCTACACTACAACGGCCAGCGTGAGCAGCGTCTTCGCACTCTTCATCGGAATGTTCATCATCTATAACACGTTCCAGATCGCGGTCACGCAGCGGCGCGCCGAGATCGGGATTCTGCGCGCGTTGGGCGCTACTCGGCGCCAGATTCGAGCGCTGTTTCTGGGTGAGAGCGTGGTGGCGGGGTTGTTCGGTTCGGTGCTTGGCCTCGCGGCCGGGATCGTGATCGCGCGCGGCATGACTGGTTACATCGGCTCGCTGCTGGGGGAGTTGTTTGGAGTGGCGGAGAAAGCCGATGAGGTCTCCACCGATCCGGTACTCATGACGCTGGCGGTCGTCCTGGGCGTAATCGCAAGCGTTGTGGCTGCAGCGCTCCCGGCGCGCAGCGCGGCGCGCGTTGATCCCGTGCAGGCGTTGCAGAAAGGGAAATATCAGCAATTGAGCGCGGGCGAGAGCCGCCTGCGCCGGATGGTTGCGCTGGTAGTGGCGATCGCGGCCGCGGCCTGTCTGTTGATTTCACGCGATCGTATCTTCTTCTACGTCGGGGACGGTTTGGCCGTACTCGCAGCCTTGTTGCTGACGCCCAGCCTCGCGCTGTGGCTGGCGCGCGCGCTTCGTCCCTTGCTTCGATGGTTGCGGCCTGTGGAAGGCACGCTTGCGGCCGACAGCT
>JASIGB010000311.1:0-3510 GCA_030045355.1 Bryobacteraceae bacterium | reverse complement strand
GTCCCAGACGATCAGGAAATAGCCGGCGAGGTCGAGTTTTTCGATGAGCGCAAGCTCCTTGTCGATCTGGCGGCGGGCGCGGCAGCGCAGATCGGCGGATTTCGAGTGATAGCGATTCATCGCGCCTTCTTCGACGCGCTGGCGCAGGAACGAATTCATCGATTCGCCGGACGGCGTGGGATAGCGCGGGAATTGGTAGCCCAAATCGGCGAGCGTGAATTGCAGGCGATCGGAAAGTTCGCGCGTGTTGGCGATGGCTTCGGGAAGATCGGCAAACAGGCGCGACATCTCCTGCGCGTTTTTCAGATACCGCTCGGAGTTGATGGAGAGCAGGCGGCCGGCGTCCTGAATGGTGGTCTTGTGGCGGACGCAGGTAAGGACGTCGAGCGCCTCGCGGGAATCCGGCGTGGCGTGGGAGACGCCGTTGGTAGCTAGCAGCGGTAGCCGATGTTTGCGGGCGAAATCGATGAGGGACTGGTTCGACGCTTCTTCGGCACGATTGAAATGGCGCTGGAGCTCGACAAAGACGTTTTTGTGGCCGAACGTTTCAATCAATTTGGCATCTGTGCGTGCGGCTAAGCAGACCAGACCAGACGAAAATTCGCAAAACTCATCGAGTGTGGCCGCGCCTTCACCTTTTTTGGCGCGCATCTTCATGCGGGTGATCAGACGGCAGAGGTTTTGATAGCCGGTGCGATTTTCGGCCAGCAGCGGATAGCGGTGCCCGTCGGTGCAGGTGATTTCAGCGCCGATGTGCGCACGAAGACCGGCATTTTTCGCGGCCATGTGGAATCGGGCGGCACCGGAGATGTTGTCGTGGTCGAGAATCGCGAGGGCGGGCTGATCGAGCGCGGAGGCGCGGGCGACGAGTTCCTCGGGAACGGAGGAGCCTTCAAGAAACGAGAAGGCGGAACGGGCGTGGAGTTCGACGTACGGGGATTGGGGATTGGGGATCGGGGGGCTGGCTAGTTGGTTAGTCATAGGAGCCTTCCACAAACCAATTGGAGTCGTGATAAATGCGGTAGAGGCCCGAGGCGAGGGCGATGTCCCATTCGTCGCGGGCCCACTGGGTTGAGGTCCACCAATCGCCCGAGGTCCGCCAGGGGCCGGCGGCATGGATGATTTTGCCGTGAATACCGGGCGCGGAGAGGCGTACTGGCCGGTCGTTGATGAGATCGATCGTGGCCGGGAGAGGCGGGCGGAAATAGCGGAAGGCGTGTTGACTCGCGCGCTGGGATTGGGGATTGGGGGTTGGGGAATCAGGCACGAGAGTGAAAGGTTCAGGGTGGTGCGTATCCCGGAGTTGGGGGATGCCAACGTTCTGTTCGCCAACAATGCCGCGAATGCGGGCGAGCGTGAGTTCGAGTTTGTCGGGGGCGGGCGTGACGGGAAGAAAAATGCCGGTCTGGACCGTGCGCGGGTGCACGGGCTTGAGCGTGAGCGAAAGTGCGACCGTTGGCGCTTGCGGCGGATGCGCTTCGAGATCCATTTGCAGGAGCTTCAGCAGAGATTTGCTATCGCGCATGGGAACAGGCAAATGCAAAGTGCGGATGTGTTCGGGATGGTCTTCCAGTTCCAGCCGAATGGTGACTTCGTTGGCCGCCATGGCGTTCGAAAGCAGGCGCGTGCATTGGTCGTTCAAAATGCGGGCGATCAGGAACAGCAGCGGCTCCAGCAGGCTGACTGGGTGATCGAGTTCGATGCGGTCTTCATACGTGGTTTCCGGCTGAAAAATTTTGAGCGGGCGATGGATGGCGCCGCGCGCGAGCTGCTGTAGGTAGACGCCGTGCGGGCCGAAGCGTTCGGCGAGGCCGTTTTCGGGAAGCTCGGCGAGCTGCGCGAGCGTGTAGATGCCCCAGCTTTCGAAGACCTGCGCCATCTCTGCGGTGAGCGGGAGCGCGGAGACGTCGAGAGCGCTGAGATCGGGCGCGACGGTGATGCCAGCGAAATTGTATGCAGCAAGGATGGCGGCGTCGGCTGTCCCAGCAACGGCAATGTTGATGTTCGGGCCAGCACGATCTGCAATTGCGTTAGCAATTTGATGCGGCGATCCGTGGAGGCGCGCGAGTCCATCGACGCGAAAGATTACGGTGTCGGGCGCGGTTTGTTCGAAAGACGGCGAGAAGGCCGAGGCGATGGCGGCGAGGTTGGCGGATCCGTGAATGCAAGCGAAGAGCATGTCAAATCGCCTTGGCCTGGATGGCTGCGGTGACGGGTCGCACGGGCTTACGAGAGGCAGCTTCGATTTCGACGCCGCGCAGCAGCGAGAAGCCGGGTGCGCCAGTCCAGTGGGTTTTCTTGCGCTGAAGATCGAGGATCAGCGAGGCGCAGGATTTGGCGATGGATGCTTCTTCAAACGCGTACAACGGACCGCCGGGGCGGCCTATACGCTTGTTTTCGGCGATCGCCAAAATGGTAGGCGTGTTTTCGACGGCGCGGCGGAAGCGGTACCAATACGAGATCGGGATGCGGTTCCAGATGCGTGCCGCGACCTGGCAGAGATCGAGCGCGATGACGCCGAAGCCGCCGGCATGGAGCAGGGAATCGGCGGCTTTGAGCGCGTGACCGGCGTTGTGGCCGCAGCGGATCCAGACCAGTTGCGAGAGCGCGACACCGGATGCGGCGGCCGAGACGGGGTCGAACGAATCGTCGGCGTCGACGTAGGCGCAGATTTCGCCGCGGGAGGTAGCGGCGGCCAATAGCGCGTGGACCAGCATGGTGCGGCCGGAGCTTTCCGGGCCCAGGATTTCCGAGATGGCACCGCGCGGGAAACCTCCGGCCTCTCCCTGTGCGAGCAGGGTATCGAGCGGCGCGAGGCCGGTGGGGAGGCATTCCCGGGGGGAGGCCGCATTCCATGCGTTTGGGCGCAATCCGAGTGTAGTGATGCGAGCGGCGGTTGGGTTCATGCAATTCGCCTTTTGTTCGCCATCCACATTGTGGGCAGAATGAGCGCTGTTGTCAATAGGCCTACTGCGATCCACCCGGCAATGGTAAGCTATGTGTTACCATAGTGATTGAAGTTCGAGAATACCTCGATCCAAAGGGTGTCAGTCCCTTTGGAACTTGGTTTGAAAATCTGGATTCCAAAGCGGCGGCGAAAGTGGCAGTAGCGCTGGCCAGGCTCTCGGCGGGCAATTTCTCGAATGTGAAAGGTGTCGGTTCCAGTGTATTCGAGTGCAGGATCGATTTCGGACCTGGGTACCGGATTTACTTCGGAAAGGATGGCGAGCGTCTGATGATTTTGCTCGGTGGCTGGACGAAGAAACGACAGCAAAATGATAGGCAAGAATATACTTGACAACTCCACTGGTTCGTTGCATACTTATGACATGGGGCCACGAACGTTACTGGAAGCCGTCGAGTTCTTCAGAGATTCCAAGAACTGCCGCGAGTACCTTGTGGCGCGGCGATGGCCGAACGGTGTCGAGTGCCCATACTGCGGTAGTAAGAACGTCAAATTCTCCGAGAAGCACAACCGTTGGCAATGTGCCAGTCATCATGCTCCGAAGG
>JASIGB010000310.1:0-3833 GCA_030045355.1 Bryobacteraceae bacterium | reverse complement strand
ACGTGATCCGTAACTGCTCTGACTGCAACACGGCCTTGCAGCTGCCCATGCGATCGTAGGAATAATCAATAATCTGGAAACCGTGCTCGGAAAGCAGCCACGGCAGGCGCTCCTGAATCAGTTTTACCAGCGGATTAATCAACTCATCAGCCATGTTTCGATCCTGCAATTGTATCCAAGCTCTTCCCCCATCTGATACGATGGACCCGTCCGCGCCTTCGCGCCCCAAAGGAGCTTTCGACCGTTGTACTTACGGATCACCGCCATCACCACGGCCACTATCGCGCTTCTCGCCCTCGCGGCTTTCGCCGCCTTCGCCGACGCTCCCGCGAAACTCACCCGCGACGACGCGGCGAAACTGAAAGACCCCGTCGCTTACACCAAAAAATCCATCGGCCAGGGCCAAGCCACCTTCCTCCAAAATTGCACCAGTTGCCACGGCGAAGACGGCAAGGCCGAGGGCTCGCTGATCGCCTCCGCTACCGACCTGACCACACCGAGCCTCTACAAAAGCGGGACATCCGAGGGCGAAATCTTCCGCAGCATTCGCGACGGCGCGGGCGACCAGATGCCCGCCTTCAAGTCGCAACTCAGCGAAAACGACATCTGGAATCTGGTAAACTTCATCCGCAGCCTGTGGCCGGAGTCCCAGCGCCCCGCGCTACAAGACAGCAAATAGCGAGAGGATATAAGTATGAGCGAAAAGACGAACCGCGCAGTTCCGAACCCGGCCCCCGCGAAGGCGACATCCGCGAATACGAGCACCGCCGAACCCGAGTCGCGCCCCTCCCGCCGGGGCCTGTTCACTACGCTAGGCGCAGGCGCCGCGGCCGCCGCGCTGGTCAACCCGGGAAAAATTTTCGCCGCCACCACCGGCCAAATCCCCTCCATTCGACTCGCCAAGGATTTTACCGATAGCCTGGCCGAATCCACGCGCATCGGGTCGTTTGACGCCAAAGGCGGCATGACCGGCGCCGAAGTCTTCGCGAAATCCTGCAAGGATGAAGACCTCGCCGCGCTGTTCTGCTGCCCCGGCAATTACCAGATCATCAACGCTATCTCCGCTGCCGGAATTCCCGCGTTCGGCGGACGCTCGGAAGGTTCCATGGCGACGGCCGCGGACGGATTCTCGCGCTGCACCGGCGAGGTGACGGCTTGCTCGGGCACCGAAGGCCCCGGCTTCACCAACATGATCATGAACATCGCGGTGGCGCATCGCGCGCGCACGCCGTTGCTGGTGCTCGCCAGCAACGTCACCATAGCCACCGATGATCGCGAATTCTTCATCCAGACCGGCTACCAGCAGCCCACCACTGAAGGCCTCAAGAAATACGGCAAGCGCCTGATCGACGCGCCGCGCATCCACGAGTACACCGGCTACGCTTTCCGCTATCTGAAGACCGGCGTCCCCGGTCCCGTGCACCTCGATTTCCCCGGCGAAATCTACAACCACCGCTTCATGGCCGAATCGGAAGTCAAGGAATACTACAGCAAGGACAAATATCGCGCCGACGCCCGGCCGCATCCTTCGCCCAAGGAACTCGCCCAAGCGGTCGACATGATCAATCGCGCCGAGCGCCCCGTCATCATCGCCGGACACGGGGTGTTTTGGCGCAAGGCCTGGGAGCCGCTCATGGTGGCCGCGGAAAAGAACGATATCGCGGTGTGCACCTCCGGCCCTATGCGCGGCCATTTCCCGGACGAGCATCGCCTGTCCGCCAGCCTGTCGCCCGACGCCTTCATGAGCGCCGATCTGGTGGTTTTCGTCGGCCAGTACAGCATGCCCACCCGCACGGAGCGCTGGCGCTTCCATCCCGACGCCAAGGCCATCCGCGTGAACCCCACGGGCGAAGATCTAGGCCGCAACTGGCCGCTCGATTTGGGCATCATCGCCGATGAAGGCGCGTTCCTCGAAGGCCTGGCGAGCGATCTGCCCGCGAAGAAGCGCGACGCCTGGGTCGCCGAGCTCGCCAGTGCCCGCCAGAAATACGAAGGCCAGCTCACCAGCGAATACGAGCAGGGCCTCAAGCACAGCCAGGCCACCAACACCGTGCACCACGCCGTGGTCTGCAAGGAAGTCCACGATTTCCTGTACAAGGGCAACATCGATCCCAAGCTCACCGTCACCGGCTGGGGCGGTTGGACCATCGGCAACGCGGGTGCGCGCTGGCTGCGCGCCTATCGCCCCGGGCAGGAAGTGAACTGCCCGTATCAATACTCGGCCGTCGGTCCGGATCTTGCGATGATGATCGGCGCGGGCGCGGCGGTGCAGTTAGGCGTAGGGCCCCAAGCCGCTTACAAAGGCGCGCCGGTGCTCGTCATCACCAGCGACGCGGGCATCGCCTACAGCATGTTCGAGCTCGATACGGCCATGAAGTACAAGATCCCGGTGGTCGCCATCGTCTACAACAACAACGCCTGGGGTATGTGGCCGAGCGCCGTCGGCACCCCGCGCTCCATGCACATGTATCTGTTCCAGGAAAATCTGCGCTACGACAAGATGGCCGAAGGCCTGGGCGCGCACGGCGAATATGTCCGCACGCCGGAGGATTTCCGCAAGGCGCTCAAGACCAGCTACGAGATCGCGGCCAAAGAACGCGTCTCCTCGCTCATCAACGTGCAAGCTCTCAAGGAGTTCACTTCTGGCAAGGACTATCCGCCGGGCAACATCATCAACCCCGAGCCGGGCGTCGGGGCTCTCGCACATTAAAGCCGCGCGCACTAAAAAACAAAGTCCGCCGAACCTGGTCACGGAAGTTCTCTCGGGTTACGCCGAACGCGCCGTATTTCGAGGCTTCAGTGCGCATCCCGGACGTGGCAAAGCCACGTATAAAATGCAATGGCATTTCGATCGTCCGTTCGAATTGCATCTGGACGCGGTGAAGAAGACCCTGCGATTCCCCGCCCTGCTGCCCGGCATGCCTGCGCGCTCGGAGATGTACCGCGCGCTCCAGGTTTTTGTGAAGGGGCGGCAATCGCCCGAGCTTCCCGAACACCGGCGCGTCCATCCAGCCAAGGCCCGCCTCGCGCTCGCAAACCAAAAGGGCACGGTTGCTCTCACGCTGACCCTCAAAGACTCCGACTTCGAATACGCCGCGCGCAAGATCATCCAGGTGGCCCACGAAATTTTCCTGGTCTTCCTGGTCGACGGCCCTTATTACGATTACATGGTCGAGCATCTCGGCCTTGACCCCGATCGCTTCTAGTAGGCCTGTATCCAGATGTTCCGCACCTCAATCTTCATCGGCTCGCCCGCGTGAAGCTGAATCCCGATCGACCCCGTCGTCCTCCGATTCGCCATGTCTTCATCCATCAGCATGCTCATCACGCGCCCGTTTAAGATCTGCACCAGCACGTCCCCCTGACCGATGATTTCGTAATCGTTCCAGTCTCGCTCATGAATAGCCGCTTTTAGCTCCGCATCGGTCCCCAGCGTTCCCAACACCTTCGGCTTGCCGCCAGTTTCAATCAACGCCGATTGCCCGCGCAAGGCCAGAAACCCTCGCCCGCGCTCCTCATAAATCTGCCCGGTATATTTCTGCTCGGCATCGATGTCAGCCTGATAACCTTTCATCGCCCAGCGAATATCGGGCAGTTCCTCGCTCCGATATTGAATCCCGCTGTTCCCGCCGGTGATGCGATACTGCGCGTGCAGGTCGAAATTCCCCGACGTGCCATTCTGCCAGATCAGAAACGTATTCTGCTTCGGCATCGCGCCAGGTTTCGTCTCGCCGACAATTGCGCCGTCTTCCACGCGCCAAAACGCCGGATCGCCGTCCCACCCCCGCAGCGTCTTGCCGTCGAATAAGGCAATCGCGATGAGCTTCTCCGCT
>JASIGB010000309.1:0-3255 GCA_030045355.1 Bryobacteraceae bacterium | reverse complement strand
AACGGTTCCCATCTTGGACTTCTTACTTTATCAGAGCGAGCTGCTTCTGCTCCTTGGCGACTACGGCCTTGGGAAGAGGCGCATAGCTCAAGCCCTCGGCCTCGCCTTGGCCGGTAGTCAGCATCCAGTTGAGGAAGTTGACGATGTCGGTTTTTTTGGTCCCATCCGGAATGGTGGCCGGGATGAGCATCCAAGTGAAGCTGGAAATCGGATACGCGCCTTTGCCGGGAGCGTTGGTGATGGAGACGCGGAAATCGGCCGGCATGTCCTTGGCGGCGCCCGCGGCAGCCTCGGATATGCTGTTGAAGTCCGCCTTGACGAAATTGCCGGCGGCGTTCTTCACCGCGGCGTACTCCATACGGTTCTGGACGGCGTAGATCAATTCCACGTATCCAATCGAGCCGGGCGTCTGCTTGACCAGTCCAGCTACGCCTTCGTTCCCTTTGCCGCCCAGCCCAACCGGCCAGCTAACGGAAGTGTTGGCGCCGACCTTGCTCTTCCACGTGGAGCTGACCTTGGAGAGGTAGTCGGTCCAAACGAACGTGGTGCCACTGCCGTCGGAGCGATGCACCACGGTAATGTCGTCGTTCGGAAGCTTCACGCCGGGATTGTCCTTGGCGATGGCGGGATCGTTCCACTTGGTGATCGTGCCGAGATATATGCCAGCTAGTGTGGCGCCGGAGAATTTGAGGCTTCCTGCCCCGGGGAGATTGTAGGTAGCAACGACACCGCCCAGCACGGTGGGGAAATGCAGTACTTTGAACTTCGTAATCTTCGATAGCTGCTCGTCGGTCATCGGCATGTCGGATGCCCCGAAGTCAACAGTCCCCTCCGTCAACTGCCGGATGCCGCCGCCCGATCCGATGGACTGATAATTGATCTGAATGTCGGCGTGAGCCTTGCGAAACTCCTCGAACCACTTCTGATAGATCGGGGCGGGGAAGGTGGCGCCGGCCGCATTGATGGTGACGGCTGCCGAGGCTGCCATTACGCCGGCGGCCGCGATCGAAAGGATCCAGAGAACCTGTTTTTTCACGAAATCACTCCTTTATAGAGGAGGGCTTGCGCCCCCCTCCTGTAGACGCGCTCAGAAAGCCGGCATGCTGCCAGGCAGAGTATACCGGATGTCGAAATAGACGGTGTTGTCGTGAGCCGAACTGGGATTGGTGACGTACCAAGGTTCCCTGGTTAGGTACTCGTATTGACCGATCAGGTTAATGGCACCGTAACGCGGGTCGGCCCAAACGGTCTGGTTGAAGCCGAAGGTTCCTTCTTCAATGGCGCGATTCTGGCTATTCGAGGAGCCCGTGTAGCCATAACCGACCAGCGTAGGTGTTTTTGCGGTGGTGTCAATCACAACATCGCGGCCGATGTAGATGCCGCCGTAGTAGGCAAACAGAAGAAACTTGCTGCCGATCCTGGCTTCAAAACCATCTACCGTGCCGCCGGAATGAAGCAGGCTGATGTTGCCGCTGGCGTTAATCACAAGATCCGGAGCTTGGCCGAACAGGTAGCGGCCATCGCCATCGTTCCAGAAGTTGGTGGTGATCAGGCGGAAGCCGGGGAAGATTTCGCCGTTCATGCTGACCAGGACTCCGCCGCCCGCCTTGGAAAAAGTTTGCCCCTTGGACAGGTCGTTCGGATTAATCGTTTTGAAAGTACTCACGATGCCTGCCACCTCGGCGTGGAAGCGGGAGACCGGATCGAAGGCGAACTTGGAAATGAAGTCCGGCGTCAACTGCGGCCCGGCATAAGGATTACTATAGGTGCCGTTGTCGAGCTGCGTGTCTGCGAGAGCAGTGAAGGCGCTGGGCAGGACGATGGTGGAACCGCCGCTGGAACCGCCGATGTACTGGTCGGGTTCCTCAGCCGACAAGCCCCACGTGGCTACGTCGCCGAAATGGTAGAGCACCCGGAAGCCCGGTTGGCGCGTCCAGGTCAAGCCCGCCATATAGTTCACGTCCATGACTTGCGAGTAGAAGAGGTCGCCGGGCAGCGGGGAGATCCCTCTGCGGTTGGGCGTCAGCATACTCCAGCTTTGTCCTGCCAGAAATTCCCAGCCGCCGTGTCTCGCGTCTACCCAGTACAGGCGCAGGCGGGGAACAACGGCGCCGTTGGTGGTGTTGAGGTTGGTTGCGCCGCTGGTGCCCAGGAAGTCGAACTCGTTGTAACCGATGAAGTGAGTTCCTTTCCAGTCTCCATCGATGCGCAGCCCGAGCCTGCTGTTCTGAATGCTAAAGCGGGTTTCCGAGAGATTTCCGTTGACCGTGTTGTTGTAAGGAACGCTGCCGAAATTGCTTCCGATGCCCGAGGCGGCATTTCTGTCCCGGCCCACGAACGTCGCGTCAACAAATCCGATGGGGGTGATGCAGACGCTGCCCAAGCGGATGTACGCGGGGACGGCGTTGGCGTCCGGACCGCCTTCGCAAGGGTTGGGAGCCGTGGTGGTCTTTTGCCCGTTGAGAGCCGGCGCCGCGACCGGCGCAATGGGAGGCACGATCGGCGTCGTGCTGGCTACATCTCCGAGCGCTTTCGTGTTCGGCAAAGCAAACGTATTGTTGTTGGTGCTGCTGCTAGCCGAAGTGGAACCGGGCGCAAGCGGGCTGGCCGAAGCGGAGCCCGACGTTCTATCGAAGTACTTTTGCTGCGCTGTGATGGCGGACTTCAGCGCGTCGATTTCCTTCTGCTGCTCGGCCAATTGCGCCTTGAGTGTGGCAATGTCGGTGTCCTTGTTTTCGGCGGCGGCGGGGGCTGTGCTGTTCTGCGTCGCCGGTGCCGATGTTTGGGCGTATAGCGCGCCGCCCAACAAAATTGCTGAGCAGAGAGTCAGACTTCCTAGGGTTTTAGCTTTCATTCATCTCCATCCCTGATTGGTTTTTCAGTTATTGATTTCCAAAGCGAGGCGGTGCAAGTTCTCACCGCCATATCGGAGGATAGCCACGGTGCGTTAGCGAAAAATGACGGATGGGTTAATATCCAGTTACAACGAAGCTCTTAGAGCTTATGCGGCAGGAAGTTCGATGGTGAATTCGGAACCCTCGCCCAAGCGGCTGTGCACCAGGACTGTGCCGCCCATTTGTTCGACGGCGTGTTTGACGATGGAGAGCCCCAGGCCTGTGCCGCCCATGGCGCGCGACCGCGCTTTGTCGGCGCGATAGAAGCGCTCGAAAATGCGGGGCAGATCCTCGGAAGGGATGCCGATGCCGGTATCGCCGATGAGGATGCGGATTTTCCCGTTGTTGGACCGCATCTCCA
>JASIGB010000308.1:0-2993 GCA_030045355.1 Bryobacteraceae bacterium | reverse complement strand
TGATTCACCACCGAGCGGCAGCGCTCGAACAGTTGCAGAAGCGCCTCTGCGTATTCTTCCGGGCTCTTGGACCCTTTACCGCCGAAGCCGGCCGTGCTTCCCCCCTTACCGTAGCCGGTGGTCACCGCTATGAATTTCATCATCTCCAGGGCCACCTCGTCCTTGGTGTGAGCCGGAGGCGTGGCGTGGGAACTTTCTTCAGGCATCAGTCTGTCGTCCTTAGTTGGTGTAGAAGCAAAACTCCAGTGTAGTCCGGCTGCGCCCCCGATCCAATAGGCTCCTCCAACCCCTAAAATGATCCTTTGCTCTTCCCATGCCGGTCCAAGCCACACGCCTGATCCGCAAGATGCGCGGCGGAGCGCAGGCGCATCTGCTCCAATGCAGCGACGGCCATTTCTACGTGGTGAAATTTCGCAATAATCCGCAACACCGCCGCATCCTGATCAACGAATGGATGGCATCCGTTTTCCTGAATTACCTGCAAATCTCGACGCCTGAAGCCGCGATTGTCAATGTCGGGGCGGCATTTCTCGAGGCCAATCCCGACGTCTACCTTCAACTCGGCTCCCACCGCTCGGCCGTGGAGCCGGGCTGGCACTTCGGGTCGCGCTATCCGGGCGACCCGGCCAAGGTGATGGTCTACGACTTCCTTCCCGACATGCTGCTGGAGAAAGTGGTAAACGTCCAGGAATTTCTGGGCGTGTTGGCGTTCGATAAATGGATCGGCAACGCCGACGCGCGCCAGGCCGTCTTTTACCGCGCCCGTTTGCGGCAATGGCCGCCGGGTTCGAGCGAAGCACCGCGCGCCGGCGGCGTCTCTTCAGGTTTTGTGGCATCGATGATGGATCACGGTTACATCTTCGACGGCCCGCACTGGAAGTTTCCCGATTCGCCCTTACAAGGCCTTTATTTCCGCCCGAACGTCTATCGGAAGGTCAGGGGATGGCAGGACTTCGAGCCCTGGCTCGACCGCGTGGTGTTCTTCCCCGAGGAGATCGTGGATGGGGCGCAGAAACAGATTCCGCCCGAGTGGATGGCCGAAGACGCCGACGCGCTCGAAGCCATACTCGAAAAGTTGCTGTCTCGCCGCCGCCATGTTCCCGATTTGATCCGCGACTCCACACGCGGACGAGTCAACCCATTCCCCGAATGGAAATAGTGCTGGATGTAACGTTTTCGCGAATCCTAGAGCGTGTTATTATCGAGTCGCGGCGCCCGTACCCGCGTCGGGAGGCGGTGGCAAATCGATGGCAACCGCAGACCTGCCTGCAAAGATTCTGATGATCGAGGACAGCGACCCGGATGTCTTTCTGGTCGAAGAAGCGCTGCGTTCACAACGGATTTCGGCTCGAATCGAGCGCGCACGCGACGGGGAGGAAGCCGTCGCGGTGTTGTCCAAGCTCACCGAATCGAGCCTTCCGGATCTCATCATCATCGATCTGAATCTACCCAAGGTGGCAGGCATCGAGGTGCTGAAACACACGCGCGGCCTGAAGCTGTTGGATCGTGTCCCGGTCCTGATCCTCACTTCTTCGCAATCCAGGACCGATCGCGCAGTCGCGCTCCATTTCGGCGCCGACGCTTATATCTCGAAACCACCGACTTTGCCCGAGTTTCTTTCCTCGGTTGGCGTAGGGATTCGCAGGCTGCTCGAAAAATCCTCCGGCGCGGCTGCATCGAACGATCGCCCGCGCCGCCGCGTATATTGGTATTGCCGTCCGGCCCCGCTATGCTCGAAGTCGACCACCTCTACAAGAGCTACGGCAGCGTTTGCGCGGTCCAAGGCGTCTCGCTACGCGCCGGCGCTGGTGAGACGATCGGGCTGCTAGGGCCCAACGGCGCGGGTAAAACCACCACTGTTTCCATCATCGCGGGTCTCGTCCGGCCGGACTCGGGTTCGGTGAAAATCGAGGGCCGGCCGCTCGCCGGTGACACAGATCCCATCAAGCGCCGCATCGGCCTGGTGCCGCAGGATCTGGCGCTGTTCGACGAACTGACGGCGCGAGCCAACCTGCAGCTTTTCGCCGCTCTCTACTCACTCGACGGCGCCGCCGCCAAGAGCGCCATCGGCGAAGCGCTCGCGTTGGTGGGCCTCGCCGACCGCGCCCATGATCGCGTGAGCCACTTCAGCGGCGGGATGAAGCGGCGTCTCAACCTGGCCGCCGCATTGCTGCACGACCCGCAGATCCTGCTGCTGGATGAACCCACGGTCGGCGTCGACCCCCAAAGCCGCAACGCCATTTTCGATAATCTTGAAGTCCTCAAGAGCCGCGGCAAGACCCTGGTCTACACCACGCACTACATGGAAGAAGCCGAGCGGCTGTGCGATCGCGTGATTATCGTGGACCACGGAAAAGTGGTCGCCGACGACACGCTGCCCGGTCTTTACCGCCTGCTGCCGGTGACCAATCTTTTGCTGATCGAACTGGACATCGACCTGGATCAGGCCCCGAACGGCTTCCCTCTCGCCGAACTGCGGGCCCTCCCCGGAGTACATTCCGCCGAACTGGTGGCCGGGACGCTGCGCGTCGGCGTGCAGGATCTTTCTTTGCAAACGCCGCGGGTCCTGGAATGGCTGGTCGAGCATCGCCATCCTTATCACCACGTCGCGAGCGAACGCGCGGACCTGGAAACTGTCTTCCTCACTCTGACCGGAAGGAGCCTGCGCGACACATGATCACCGCGTTTCGCGCCCTGGTGCGCAAAGACATCCTATTATTCTTCGTGGACCGCCGCGCCCTGCTGATGAGCTTCGCCCTGCCGATCGCGATCGGCTCATTCTTCGGATATGTCCTGGGCGGCGCGGGCGACCAGCAAAACAACAGCAAAATTCCGGTCCTGACCGTGGATCAGGATGGCAGTGCCATCTCGCGCGAGATCGTGCAGCGCCTTGGGGATGAGAAAGCTCTGGACGCGAAGCCTTCGAGCCCGGACGATGCCCGCGCCGCTGTCCGAAAAGGAAAAGCCACGGTTGCGGTCATCATTCCGCCGAA
>JASIGB010000307.1:0-5193 GCA_030045355.1 Bryobacteraceae bacterium | reverse complement strand
AGGTTCGCGGTGAGCCAGGGTGAATAGTGGAAACCCTCGGCACGCGGAGCGCCTTCGATGATATAGGACGCGAGAAAGGTGGGAGCGGCCCAGATCACCGCGTCCGCGACGTATTCGGCCTGCTCGGTGAACACGCGCAGCCTGTTGCCCGCCCGCGCGACGCGATACACAGCGCCGCCGGTTCGCAGGTATCCTTTAAGCTTCTCGATGAGCCGCCCGGCAATCCAGCCATTGCCTTCGGGCCACGTCAGCGGACCTTTTTCCTCCGGCTCGCGGGATGCGAAATACTGAATGCCGGCCCATGCTGAGGTGTCTTTGGCCAGCGCTCCGTAATCGTCACGGCAGGCGTAATTGATGTACCAGCGCAGGGGCGCGGAATCGAATCCCTGTTCGCCGAGCCAGTCATCCATCGTCAACGCGTCGAGCGCCGACGCCTTCAATCCGCGATCCATCGGCACCGTGAACTGGCCGGTAGCGCGAAACTCGTTGATCCGATCCTGAAAGCGCCGGAATTGCTCGCGGTCGCGCGGCGAAGCGCCATCGTCCGGCTCGATGCCTTCCTGCCAGCGTCCGTTGATGAACAGGCGCTCCTGGGGATCGAAGCATAAGACGCGTTCGTCCCATGCGCCGTCGCGCAGCACTCCGAGCTCTTCGAACAGCTCACGCGCGAGCGATTCGCCTTTCGACGGCACCGGAACATAGTGCGCGGCCCAAGGAAATTTCGAGATTTCGTTTTCGCCCCAGCGGGAATTGCCACCGGCGCGCTGCTCCATTTCGAGCAGGACGAAATCGCGAAATCCGCGCTTATCGAGATACCAGGCGGCATTCAACCCCGCCATGCCGCCGCCCACAATCGCCACTGGAACCCGGATTTGCCGCGCCGGCGCTCGAAACGTCGCATGATCGCGCAGACGGTGGCCGAGCGGAAACGAATCGTTGACGAAGCCGCCGGTGATGGGCCGATCCGTTTTACGCCAGAGACCGATCAGCGCGGGCGCGGCGACGAATTGCCTGCGGGTGATCATTCTTTGGTTAAGATCAATGGGCCACATCCTTCCATTCCTGCTCGTAGTAACGAACCAGCACCTGGTCATTTAAACGATTCGGCGGGGTCGAAACAGGTTGCATATCGACAGGGAAGACGAACAGTTCACCGACATTGCTTGTCGAAAGAAATCGCAAGCCAGGCGGTAACTGGTGCGGCGGCTCATAAGGCGCGAAGCTGCCGATCACAAAACCCCATTCGCCGAAGGAAGGCACGTAGACGTGGTAGGGATAAACGCGCAGTCCGGCTTGCTTCATGGATTCGACGATACACCAGTACGATTTCCGCGCAAAGAGCGGCGACGTGCTTTGCACGACGATTAACCCTCCGCTCGCCAGATGCTTTGCCGCGAGCCGGTAAAACGCGGTGGTGAAGAGTTTGCCGAGCGCATAACTGGTGGGATCGGGGAAGTCGGCGACGATGAAGTCATATTGCTCTGTGTTCGTGTCGAGCCAGCGGAACGCGTCGGCGTTGATCACGTGCACTCGCGGATTGGTCAGCGAATGCTGGTTCAAAGCCGACATCACCGGGTGAGTGGAGAACAGGTTCGTCATCTCGGGGTCTAGATCTACCAACGTGACGCTCTGGACCGAGGGGTATTTCAGGATTTCGCGAACCGCGAGACCATCGCCGCCGCCCATCACCAAAACACGATGTGCGCCGGGAAGGGCGGCGAGCCCGGGATGCACCAGAGCTTCGTGATAGCGATATTCGTCGCGCGAACTGAATTGTAAGTGCGAATTCAGGAAAAGCCGCAGGTCGTCTTTCCACTTAGTAAGTACGATGCGCTGGTAAGGCGTCGTGCGGCTGAAAATTACTTGGTCGGCGTACAGGCTGTTGTCGGCGGCGTTGGAAATGCGATCGGCAAAGGCGGTCCCGGCCGCGAGACAAACGAGAACTACGCCGCATCCGACACGGAGTGAATACGGCCGTGCGATCTGTTCGCGAAATAAATACGTGGACCACAACGCTACGCCGGCGTTGCAGATTCCGAACACCAGGGCCGAGCGAACCAGGCCGAGCTTGGGAACCAGCACGATCGGAAACAGCAGCGACGCGCCCAGTGCGCCGAGATAGTCGAACGTCAAGACCTGCGAGACCAGCTCGCGAAACTGGAAGCGTTCCTTCAGGATTCGCATCAATAGCGGAATCTCCAAACCCACCAGGATCCCGACCAGGATCACGACCAAGTACAAGATGAATCGAAAGGCGCCGGTGTAGGCGAAGGCCAAAAACAGCAGCGACGACGAAAATCCGCCCACCACTCCGACCACCAGCTCGATCGATACAAAGCGCGCCACCAGCCCGCGATGCAGAAATCGGGACAAGTAACTGCCGATCCCCATCGCAAACAGGTAACAACCGATGATGGTGGAGAACTGAAAAACGGTGTCTCCAAGCAAGTAACTGGC
Organism: Bryobacteraceae bacterium; assembly: GCA_030045355.1. GTDB lineage: Bacteria > Acidobacteriota > Terriglobia > Bryobacterales > Bryobacteraceae > Palsa-89. The sequence continues at coordinate 2,736 of JASIGB010000307.1, read as the reverse complement.
GAGTGTCCCCGAGATTAGTTCATAGATCAGCCCGCAAGCGGCGATCAGAAATACCGAAAGGAAAAGAGCGATGGACACTTTTTATTCCTGACGTCCCCAGAAGTGGGGCGCGGCATGCACGAGTGCGTGCGCCACCACACTAGTGCACGGCGGCCGCGATGATGATGCACATGCCGATCGAAAGCGCGCCCACCAGAACCGCGAGCGCAACGTTCTTTTCGCGAACAATCTCGTTCCACAGATGATAGGGCGTCAGTTTGTCGATCAGGACAAACGCGATGGCGAAGATAATGATCCCAAGTACGGCATAAATCACTGCGTTCACGAGCGCATGAGTGTCCAAGTTCACTTACCTCCGATGTAGCGCGAATAGCCGCCATACGAGGAGCGATAGGCACCGGGATTATCACGGATTGACCGGGGCAGCACTCGCTGCTGGCTGATGCGGTTCCAGCTCCAGCCCTTGTATTCGCCCACGCCAGTCAGGCCCAGGAGCAGAACGCCATAAATCACAAACAAGGAAGTATTCAATCGTCACCTCCGCGGCTCGACTTGGGAGCGTAGTCGCTTTCGCGCCAGCGGGCCGCTTCGAAACTGCCTCTGCGAAACGTGGTCAGTACCGGTGGAATCAAAAGCAACAACGCCGCCATACCGAAGAAGCCATAGTTCGGGACATTGCGGCGCAACTCGAGGTCGTAGTGCATGTAGGACGTTCCGTAAGCCATTTCGGGCTCAACACGCAAGTAATATTGGCCGGCCGGAACGGACGGAATGATCACGCTGTTGTTGCGACTCCCGTCGCTTCCATCGGAGTCATGATAGTAACTCACTTCGCGGCCGAAGTCGAACGTCTGGCCGCTTTTGTCGTTGATCAACGCAAAGCCGAAATAGGCCCAGTTATTGTCCAAATCCGTGTGAATGTTCAGTTCGACATTGGATTCGCGTCCCGTGAGTTGGAAACTCGGAGTGACGAACGCCTTGTCTCCATTCGCGCCGCCGGGGTAGAAGTAATCGTTGCTGAAGGCCACGCGGCCCGGCGCGATAAACATAAATAAAAAGACCATCGCCGCGAGCGCGACGTTCAGCCATAGCCACGTGCGCCAGGACGACCCGACGGTGCCGCCGTAGGGCGACGGCTGATTGGCGAAAACTCCGTACGCCGGCGGCGGCGAGTCTGGGAGCCGGAATGCTTGCCAGATGTCCCCGCCTGCCATGTATCGAGCCAGTGACCAGGTGGTCTCCCCATCCGTTGATTCCGCGGAGAGCATTTGCGGCGGAGCGATGTAGTCCCGGAAGTCCACGCATTCGCCCACCTGCACGCGCCACGGGAATTCGCCCAAAACATAAACGGTCTCCGCTGTACCGGCATCGAAGCCCGCGTAGGTTTTGCCGCCGAAGCGCCAGGCGGTCCGCCCGCGCGCCTGAGCTGGTTCGGGCAACGCGGTCTGAACCTGCACAAAATTCCAGTGGCCGTTGTATTCGGTTAAATACCGGAAGCCTTTGTACGGATTAAAGAGCAGGTATTCGCCCCAAGAATACGAATCGTCTCCGCTCGCGACCTGTCGAATTTGAAATCCGATTACCTCATAGGGAACACCTTCCAGATTGCCCCGTGAGCCTAGCGGGATTGTGATTTGGATCTGCGTCTTCTGCTGGAATTTCTGGAGGATGGCGACTTCGGGCGTGGACGTATCGAGAACGCTATGGCATTGCGGGCAGACCACGCTCAGCGTGTGGGCGAAGCCGCGGAGTTGGACTGCACCGCCGCAGTTGGGGCAAGAGATCGATCTCGCTGGAACGGCCGGCATCAGGTCCAGCCCTCAAATTCTCGCAGGTTTTTCAGGTGCAGATCGTCGAATTCGACCGCGCGACCGAGAAACAGCAGCGGCGGATTCTCGCTGTAGTCGATCGTGCCGAAGTCCGAAGTGGTGGTGCGGAGATCGGCAAATAGCATGTCCGATTTGTCCCAGTATTCGAAGGGCAGCTCGCCTTGCACGCCCTTGTAGTGTGCCTTGGTGAGTGAGGTCACCTGATACACCTTGCTCTGCCACTGAAATTCTTGGCCTTTACGAGCCACAACCGGCAGCGTTTCAGGCGGCTTGGCGAGCCACGACAGATCGTATTCCAGTTGCGCATCGGCCAGCCAGCCGCTCGATCCATCGTTGAACACAACGTGCCATTCGTTCCAGCCGCCCTGTTCCCATTCGTAAATGATGCGGCCGACCACGACGAAGCTTTTGTTCTGGTATGTGCCTTCGGTCCCGATTTGAATCGGCGACGCGTCGGCCGGCAGGTCGGCCACAACGCCCACTTTTTTTAAATCCACGTCCGTGCGTACCAGGATCGAGTGGCAGAATTCGCAAGTGGTCTGCACGGCGCTGGACCAGAGAAACTTCACCGGCGCGCCGCAATTGGGGCAGTTCCCGGCGGGCGCGCTCATAGATCGTAAGGCCGCTCCACCTGGCGCACCGAAACCCGCGCGGCGCCGAATTCCTGTTTGAGAAGTGCCTCAAAATCCGCTGCAGGGCGCGGCCGACAACAGAAAATGTTCAGGCACAAAGAGCCGTACTCGGGGAACGTATGGCAAGCCAGGTGCGATTCGGTGAGCAACGTGATCCCCGTCACGCCGCCCGTCCCGGGAAACTGATGCCAGTGCGATTTGTCGAGCGGATGAAGGTCCAACGCTTCCACCAGCGCCTGAAACAAGCCTTCCAAGCGGCCGGCTTCCGCCAGCGC
>JASIGB010000306.1:0-2696 GCA_030045355.1 Bryobacteraceae bacterium | reverse complement strand
TCCCCAATGATCGTATTTTTGAGGCTTCCAATGCCTTCAATTTCGGTAATGACTTCGTCGCCAACCTGGACGCCGGTGAGACCTTCCGGCGTGCCGGTCAAAATAATATCGCCGGGCGAGAGCGTCATGAAGGCGCTCAGATATTCGATCAGCGTAGGAACGTCGAAGATCATATCGCGCGTGGAGCCTTGCTGGGTGACGCGGCCGTTCACGAGCGTGTGCAGTTCGAGATTCATGGGATCGGGGACATCGGCGGCATCGACGAGCCAGGGACCGATAGGCGTGGACGAATCGCGGCTTTTGACGCGAAAGTTGGGGCGGTAATAATTTTCCAGGTAATCGCGGATGGCGTAATCGTTGGCGACGGTATAGCCCGCAACATAATCATAGGCGCTTGATTTGGGCACGCGGCGGGCGACTTTCCCGATGACGACGGCAAGTTCGCATTCGTAATGCATGTAGGTGACACCGCGCGGACGGCGCGTCTGGCCGCGATGTCCGCAAAGGGCCTGCGGGGCTTTCAGGAAGACCAGCGGCTCGGCGGGAGCTTGGAAGGAAAGCTCTTTGGCGTGATCGGCGTAGTTGAGGCCGAGCGCGAAGATGGTGCCGGGTTGGGCGGGAGGGAGCCAGACGACTTCGTTTTCAGCAAGCACCCGGCCATCAGCGAGTCGCGGCAGGCCATCATGCTCGGTGGCTTGGTGGATCGCGCCGGCATAAGCGATGCGCGCGGTTTTCATTCGGGCACCACCTGATTTTCAAGCGGCGGAAGACCGTCGACTTCGACGCGCACGAGGTCGCCTGCACGGGCGAGCGGCGAATCCGTCGGCTCGCCGATCAGGACGATATCGCCCGGCGAGAGCGTTAGGAATTCGCCGATGTCGGCGAGCAGGCGATGGATGGGGCGGACAAGATCGGTGAGACCAGCGCGCGAGCGAAGCTGGCCGTTCACGAAGGTGCGCATTTCATTGGGGAGGAGAGTAGTGGTTTCCGAGCCGAGGACGCAGAATCCATCGCGGCAGCGCTGGCGGATGGCGGGACGGAAATAGGATCCGTGCGGAGTACTAACGTCGTTCACTGCAATGTACCCGAGCTCGCGGCCGATGACAACGCCCAGCGTTCCGGCCATTTTCAGTTCGGGCACATCGGCAGGGATCCTTAGGGATGCACCGGTGACGTTCCAGGTGTTGCGGGGGCGGAGATAGAGGACGGGCGCGACGGGCAGCGGCGGGCTGAGACGGTCCAGTTGAGCGCGGAAGTTCAAGGCAACGCCGTAGACGGTGGCGCCGCAAGCTGGAAACATCGACGGGCTCGCTAGATGCCCATCTCTTGGAAGACTTCGCGCGCGATGCGGAAGCTATCGACGGCCGCGGGCACGCCGCAGTAGATCGCTGCCTGCAGGAACAGCTCCTGGATTTCGGCTTTGGTGACTCCATTCGAGATCGCGCCACGGACGTGGGCGCGAATCTGGTTGGGGCGGTTGAGGCCGGTGAGCATAGAGAGCGTGACGATGCTGCGGGTGCGGCGGTCGAGGCCGGGGCGGCTCCAGATTTCGCCGAAGCAATATTGATTCACCAGCTCTTCGAAGGGGCGGTTGAAATCGTCGGCGGCGGCCCAGGTTTTGGCGACCGGTTCGGGGCCGAACATTTCGCGGCGGAGGGCCAAGCCTTTCTCAAGGGTTGCTTTGTCCATGGTTGTCAGCAGCTTCCACATTATAGCGATTGGCTATTGGCTTTTGGCTATTGGCGCGGCACGAGGTGCGAAATAGGGGTGGCGGAGGGTGTGTGAGCCCGTGCGACTTTTTTTCGCGAGGCAGGCGAAGCGATGGCGAAGCCAGGGGAGCGGCTATGACGCTTTCCGCTGTTCCAGCTTGGTGACGGGCGCGGCCAGATCGTCGATGGCGCGCTGTTGGGCGGCCTGGGTTTGCATGACAGCGATGTGATCGCGATCGAACCGGTCCGCCCACCGGGTCATCGCGGCCATCTGGTTCTAGACGCCGGCAATGGTTTCTGAGATCCGATCCAAGCGGCTCTCCATGGCGTCGAAACGGCGATCAACGCTCTCGAACCGGCGATCGATCCTCTCAAAGTTCTGCCGAAGCAGGGCTAGGATGTTCTCAATATCCTGTTTGGTTGCAGCCTCTGGCATAGCCTTTTGTCATCTAAGTTAATTATAGATAAACTCAATTCGACGCCTTTACGAAATCTTCCATGACGGCTTTGCGCAACAGATTGGGCGGGAGCAGGCCTTGGGAGAGGATGAAGTCGTGGAACCGCTGGGCGTTGAACTTGGGGCCGAGGGCTTTTTCGGCTTCCTGGCGGATTTCCATCAAGCGCGTGTAGCCGTCGAAATAGGACGGCGCCTGGCCGGGCATGCGGAAGGTGTAGCGCTCCACTTCCTCGGTGGCGAGGGCGGGCGAGCAGACGACGTCTTTTTCCAGGATTTGCATGGCCTGTTCGGGCGTGATTTTGCCCTGCTGCAGCTCAGGATCGAGGAAAGCGCGGGCGGCGCGCAGCAGCCGGTAATCGAGCGAGACGAGCTTGGCGTCGTCGGGCATGTAGGGGAGCATCATCCATTCCGAATAGAGGCCCCAGCCCTCGACATTCGTGCTGTTGAAGGCGAACAGGGCGCGGGCGAGGGAGACGCCGCGCTCCACCATGGCGTCGAATTGCAGTTCGTGGCCGGGCCGGGCTTCGTGG
>JASIGB010000305.1:0-2761 GCA_030045355.1 Bryobacteraceae bacterium | reverse complement strand
CGTGAACGAGGTTACAGCGGGGTTAGCCGTGATGGTCTGAATAGGCGACGTCGCCGGCTCCACAAGCCCGTTATTGTCCTGCCATCCGTTCAAGACCCACTGAGTCTTTCCATTGAGGGACGTTTGCACCAGGCTCGCGGCCTGGCCAGGCAAGGGAGGATTGGTGATGAAGACGACATAGTGCGTGCTCCCCTGGGGCCAGAGAAACGTCACGGCTTGAGTATAAGTCACGCCATCCACCTGAAAGAGCGGGCCCTGGGGATTGGCGGAAATGGTGATCGAGCTGGTGGTTTGTCCCTCTAAGCACAACGCGCCGAGGAAAAGCAGGAACAGTATGAGTAGCCGCTTCATAGAGAACGCCGTTAATAACATCGGCTGTCTAGCGGAAAGCCTTTAGACAGAGAATCCAGGCGGTTCCAGGACTTCCTGGCGCGCGGTTGCAAAGCAACGCCGCAAAGCAAGGCGCAAAGCAAACCCGTGGCGCGGCCGGGCGCGCGGAGAGGCGGAGGGTGATAAAATCCTTCCCGATGCTCTACTTTCGGTTGATTCCAGTCGTGCCGTGGATTCCCGTCGCGGCGCTTTTCGGGTTGGTGGCAGCGCCATTTCCCGGCATTGCGGCGGGGCCGGACGGCGAAGCCATCTACAAACGAAGCTGCGCTCCCTGTCATGACGCCGGCGTGGGTCGCGCGCCCACTCGCGAGGCCTTGCGCGCCATGTCGCCTGAGCGGGTACTGGCGGCGATGGAATCTGGGCCGATGATCTCGATGGCCAACCGGCAATCGGAAACCGGGCGACGTGCGATCGCCGAATTTGTCACCGGGAGATCGTTCGATCAGCCGCTGGAGACCGCGCCCTCCGAGGCCGCGATGTGCAAGACACCCGGGGCCCCCTTGGGCGACCTGTCCTCCGGCCCGGCCTGGAACGGGTGGGGCCAGAATCTGATGAACACACGTTTCCAGGGCGCCGGCGATGCCGGGCTTTCCGCCGCCGACCTACCCCAGCTGAAAGTGAAATGGGCTTTCGGATTTCCCGCCACGCTGGACGCCAACGCTCATCCCGCTTATGCCAGCGGGCGGATCTTCATCGGCAGCACCAGCGGCAATGTCTATGCGCTCGATGCCTCCTCGGGCTGCATTCGCTGGTACTTCACCGCGGCCGGCGGCGTACGCTCGGCCATCAGCATCGGCCGCGTGGAGACCGATGAGGGTCCACGCTACGCAGCGTTCTTCGGCGACGGCCAGGCTGTCGCCTACGCGGTGGACGCCGAGACCGGCAAGCTGATTTGGAAAACCAAGGTGGAAGACTTTGCGGTGGGCCACATCACCGGCTCGCCGGTCTTCTATAACAACCGTCTGTACGTGCCCGTGGCTTCGGGCGAAGAAGGCGCCGGAGCGTCGCCCGATTACCAGTGCTGCCGTTTTCGCGGCAGCATGGTGGCGCTCAACGCATCCACCGGCAAACAAATCTGGAAGACCTACACCATCCCCGAGAGTGCACATAAAACGAAGAAGAACAAAATCGGCACGCAGCTTTGGGGGCCATCCGGCGCGCCTATCTGGAGCAGCCCGGCGATCGACCTCCAGCGCAACGCGATCTACGCCACCACCGGCGACAACTACAGCGACCCCACGACACGCATGAGCGACGCTTTCGTGGCTTTCAATCTCGATAGCGGCAAAATCCTCTGGTCGCGTCAGATGACCGCAAAGGATGCTTACACCTCCGCGTGCCGCATTCCCGATAAGACCAATTGCCCCGAATCGAACGGTCCCGATTTCGACTTTAGCTCGGGGCCGATTCTGGTCACGCTGGCCAATGGCAAGCGCGAGTTGGTAGCCGGGCAGAAATCGGGACTGGTGCATGCCGTGGATCCCGATAATCAAGGCGAACTGTTGTGGAGCACGCGCGTGGGCCAGGGCGGCACCAACGGCGGCGTGCAGTGGGGCTCGGCTACCGACGGAACGAACGTTTACGTCGCGCTCGCTGATCTCGGCCGCGTCGTGGTTCCCTACAGCCTGAGCACGGACGTCGACCCCAAGCGCGGCGGCGGGATGTTCGCGCTGCGGCTGACGAACGGGGAACGCGTCTGGTACACGCCGCCGGTTCCCTGCGGCGATCGCAAGCGTTGCAGTCCCGCGCAATCGGCCGCGGTCACTGCGATTCCCGGGGTCGCGTTCTCGGGTTCCGTCGACGGCCATCTGCGCGGATATTCGACGACGGACGGCAAAATCATTTGGGACGTCGACACCGAGCAGGCGTACGAAACCGTCGACGGCGTGCCCGGACACGGCGGCTCAATGGACGGTCCGGGTCCCGTGATCGCCGGCGGCATGCTATTCGTCAACTCGGGCTACGCAGCCGGCGGCGGCGTGCCCGGCAATGTGCTGCTTGCCTTCTCAGTGGACGGCAAGTAATTGAGACTCAGTGATCGATGCTTTGCGATCACCGGTTTGGGCTACTTGCCGCCCTGGACGGTGAATGCCGGCTTCATCATCGGCGATGAAACCACGCTCATTATCGATACAGGCGCCAATGCAGCTGCGGCGTCGACCATCCACGGCTACGCTTCGCTGGCGCGGCCTAACCGGCTGCTGGTGCTGAACACCGAGCGCCATTTCGATCACATCGGCGGCAACGGGTTCTTCCGCGATCTCGGCATCAATGTCTACGGGCACGCGAACATCCAGCGAACCGAGGACGAGTTGCGCGCCGAAGTGGAAGAGTTCAACGCGCAGATCCCGAACGCCGCGCGCCGCGCGCA
>JASIGB010000304.1:0-4031 GCA_030045355.1 Bryobacteraceae bacterium | reverse complement strand
ACGCCGCTCCAGCACAGTTGCACGCCCAGCGTGATGAGCCAGAGGGAGAGCACGATGCGAAACGCGCGCTGCGGAGTGATGGCGGCCAGGTAGGTTCCGGCGAAGGCGCCGAAGACGCCGCCGATGATCAACTGCGTGAGAATCGCCAGATCGTAGTTTCCGGCGGTGAGCTGGAAGCCGCCGCCGATCATCGACAGGCACAAGCCGAAAAACAGGTCCGTCCCCACCACGCGCGCCGCGGTGAGCGGGGTCATCCATAGCAATGCCAATGAACCGATGGCGCCCGCGCCGGCCGAAGAAAAGCCGACTTCCGCGCCGATGGGCAGCGCGACGGCCGGCAGCCAGCGCGAGAGGTCCCGCGGGTTGCCCCGCGTGGGATGCAGCCACATGCGATACAGGTTCAGCGCCGCCATCACGACGATGGTGGATCCCAGGGCCGCGTACAGGATGCCGTTTTGCCCCTTGGCGTTGAGCTTGGCGAGGATGAAGGAGCCGATCAAAACGCCGGGAATTCCTCCGGCGAGCAGATAGCGCAAGATCCGGTAGTCCACCTGCTTGCGGTAAATCTGCATCGGGACGACGAGCAGTTTCACCGCCGTGCTGAACACCAGAGCTGTACCGACCGCCCGGGCGGGCGGGACGTGCAGGAACAGGATCAGGACCGGCGCTGTGATGACGCCCGCGCCCACTCCCGTAACGCCGATCGCTACCGCAATGATGAACCCAAGTACGATCTCCATACGCTACCGATCACTCGCTTTGGATGTGAATGCCGCATTCCAGCTTATGCCCGGCCCAGCGTCCCGAGCGCGGATTATCGGGGTCGAGCGGCGGCGTGGTGCAAGGCGCGCATCCGATGCTGGTGTAGCCCTGGTCGTACAGCGGCAGGACGGGAATGGCGCGGCGCTTCAGATAAGCCCAAACGTCAGCGTTGGTCCAATCGGCGAGCGGGCTCACCTTCAGCAATGGATGGCCGGTGGGCAGCTTGAAAAAGTCCACCGTTTGGAGGTTCGCGCGCGTGGGCGATTGCTCGCGGCGCAGTGCCGCGAACCAGACGCCGTAATCGGCGAGGCCGCGGAACAGCGGCTCCACTTTACGCATGCCGCAGCAGCGGTCCGGCGCGGTTTGATTCAAAATGCCGAATTGCGATTCCTGCTCCGCCACCGACATCTTCGCGGCCAGGTTGATCAGGTTGAGGTGCATGCGCTCGGTCATCCGATCGCGATAAGCGTAGGTCTCGTGGAAGTGATAGCCGGTTTCGAGAAACAGCACCGGAATTTCGGGCCTTTGCGCGATGACCAGATCCACCAACGCCATGCACTCGGTCTGAAAGCTGCAAGTGACGCAGGCGGCGCCGTTGTTTTGGGCGAACACGTTACCGATTAACTCGGACGCGTCTTCGATTTTCTGGTCCAACGTCATGGTTGTTACTTCCGGTCCCTCACGGTCGCGGCTCCCCTAAATTCCTTCGCCGCCGGTCAGCGATTCGCGCCGCAACAGCGTCTCGCGCTCTTCGAGTGCCGCGATCACGAACTTGGCGGCCTCGGCGTCATCGAATGGCAATTCCCACGCCGGCGTGCCGGATACCAACAAAACCAGCAGTCCGGCCTGCTCAAGCGCGGTCAGTGCTTCCTCGGAGGCGTGCTCGATCACCGTCACAGCGCATCCGCGGTCGAATAGTTTCCGCTCGAGTAACCAAGCCAGGGTTTTGCGATATCCCAGCGCTATGGTTTCGCCTCCATGCCGGTAGCGGGCGATGCGCTCAATGGGCGTGACGCGCTCGTTGCGAAGAACGATGGCCTCGGGTCTCGGCCGCTCGTGTTCCAGCGTCACCGGCGCCAGAATCATGCCCGCGCCGACGGTGGCATTGGTGGTGGGGTCCATCAGGATCAAACTGCCCGTGGCGCGATTGTGCGAATACGCGTCGAAGTAGATGGGGCGGCTGGTTTCGATGTGCAGCACACCGATCCCATTCATCTCCAGACTGCCGGCCGGCTCATGCGCCAGTGTGGTCACGTTCACGCGATACCGCACTGCCTTTACTTCGGCGGGCATGCTTTGAGAGGTGTGTTTGAGCACGTAGGGGCGGCTTAAGTCCAGGGGCTGTTGGTTCAGCCACACCACGCTCGCATCGAACTGGCGCGCGGCATGTGGCGGCCTTTGCGAGGACGCCAGCATGTCGCCGCGGCTGATGTCTACCTCGTCTTCGAGCGTCAAAGTCACCGAGAGCGGCGCCACAGCTTCATCGAGCGGACCGTCGAAAGTCTCGATGCTCTTCACGCGGGAGCGCAACCCGGACGGCAATACCAGCACGCCGTCGCCGGGGCGAATGCTGCCGGAGACCACTTGTCCAGCGTACCCGCGGAAGTCCTGGTTTGGCCGGATGACGCGCTGGACGGGAAAACGAAAGTCGGCCGCGCGAGTGCGGTGATGCACCGGTACGGTCTCGAGAAACTCCAGCAGACTGGGGCCCTCGAACCAGGGCATGTTGCGGCTGCGCCGCACCACGTTATCGCCTTCGAGCGCGCTGATCGGCAGAAAATAGACGTGCGGCGCGTTTAGCTTGTGCAAGAATCCGCGGAATTCCCGCTCAATGGCGCCGAAGATGGATTCGTCGTAGCCGACGGCATCCATTTTGTTCACCGCGATGGCGAAGTTGGGGATGCCCAGCAGCGATGCGATGTAGGCATGGCGGCGTGACTGCTGCAACACGCCATTGCGGGCATCGATCAGGATCACGGCGACGTCGGCCGTGGAAGCGCCCGTGGCCATGTTGCGCGTGTACTGCTCGTGTCCCGGCGTGTCGGCGATGATGAACTTGCGGCGCGCCGTGGCGAAATAGCGATAGGCGACGTCGATGGTGATGCCCTGTTCGCGCTCGGCGCGCAGACCGTCGGTGAGGAGCGAAAAATCGATGGGGCCGGCCGAGCGGTTCACCGAGGCTTTGGTGACGGATTTGATCTGGTCCTCGTAAACGTTTTGCGAATCGTAGAGCAGCCGCCCGATCAACGTCGATTTGCCGTCGTCCACGCTGCCGGCGGTGGTAAAACGGACCAGATCCTTGGCCTGCTCGTGGGCGAGGAAATCCTCGATGGAGAACGACGGCGGTTGTTCGGCCACGGCCGCCATCAGAAATACCCCTCGCGTTTCTTGATTTCCATCGAGCCTTCCTGATCGTGATCGATCACGCGATTTTCGCGTTCCGAGCGCCGGAAGGAAACCAGCTCTTCGATAATTTTCGGAAGGGTATCGGCGTCCGAGCGAATGGCGCCCGTACACGGGCTGCACCCCAGCGACCGCATCCGGCAGCGGACGATCTGCGGCTTCTCGCCGGGCAACAGCGGAATGAAGGGCTGCTCTAACATGATTAACGAGTCGCCCCGCACCAGCACTTCTCGATCCTGGGCGAAGTACATCGGAACGATCGGGATTTTCTCGGCGTGAATGTACTGCCAAATGTCCATTTCAGTCCAGTTGGACAGGGGAAAAATGCGCAGGCTTTCGCCGGGGTGCATGCGAGGGTTGAACAGATTCCACAGCTCCGGCCGCTGGTTCTTGGGATCCCATTGGCCCTTTTCGTCGCGGAATGAGAAGATGCGCTCTTTGGCGCGCGACTTCTCTTCGTCGCGGCGCGCTCCGCCGATGGCGGCGTCGAAGTTGCCCTGACGCAGACCGTCGAGCAAAGCTTTGGTCTTCAGCAGCGCGCAGCAACGCGAAGTGCCCAACTTGAAGGGGTTCGCGCCGTCGTCAATGGCTTCGCGATTGGTGTAGACGATCAGCTTGGCCCCGATCTCCGCCGTGTAACGATCGCGAAATTCGATCATCTCGCGAAACTTATAGGTAGTGTCGATGTGCAGCAGCGGGAACGGGATCGGCGCCGGATGAAAGGCCTTCTGCGCCAGCCGCAGCAGGACCGAGGAGTCCTTCCCGATGGAATATAGCATCACGGGCCGCTGGAACTCGGAAGCCACCTCGCGCATAATATGGATGCTCTCGGCTTCCAGCAGCCGTAAGTGGCCGAATGGCGACAT
>JASIGB010000303.1:0-5937 GCA_030045355.1 Bryobacteraceae bacterium | reverse complement strand
CCCAGGAACGCGGGAACGACGGCAGCCACTAAAAGCAACAAAAACCAGGGGGAAAATGATACGACCGCAGCCAGCAAGGTCAACAGGGTAACCAACTGCTGGCCCATTCCGGCGATGATGCCGAGCATTCCAAGCCGTGCCGTGGTCTGGCGGCGCGCGCGCTCCAGTTTGTCGTAAAAGACTGGATCTTCGAAGGAAACCAGGTCCATGCGATTGGCGTGTTCCATGAGCCGCAGACTGATGTGGTTGGTGAACTTGTCGCCCAGCAGGCTGTCTGAAAGGTTTATCGCACGCGCCAGCAGGTCGCTCAGCACGACCAAAGCGATCTCGTAGGCCAGGAAGACCCAAATCTGGTGTGGGTCCGTTAGCCGGCCCCGCACGGCTCGTACGACCTGATCGATGATCAGCTTCCCCACCCAAAGCTGGCCGACCGGGATCAGAGCGGAGACCAGCCGCAAGACGACGGTTGCGGCCGTGAGAGCGGGGCCGGTATTCCAAACCATGCGCAGCAGCGGCGGCACGTTGCGCAGAGCCTTCAGACGCTCGGACCAGGTAGCGGGAGCGTCGGTTGACCTGCCAGGAGCCGGATGGGGATGTGGAGGAACCAAATCTCAGTGTAACGCCGGGGAGAGGCTTCAGAAGCTCAGAACGGGGCCCTGAGGGGCCCCATTCGACACCATCTGCCTGCTTTGACAGGCCCCTCGCTCTCGCAAGGGCGATGTATGGGAGAATCAGATTCGACGGAAACGCAACCGTCAAAACCTGTTTGTGATTCAGATCATAGGGCCTGCCAGCTTGTGAGTCAAGCGAAAATCCAGAAGTTGTCAGGTTGGCGGCAAGCCTCTGAGCCGCAAGAATTTGCAAGGCGGTTCCGTTTTGGAAATCCTGTGGAAGAATTTGTGGAATCCCGGCAGCGGACTAGGGGTTTGGTTTCTAAGGTAGAGAAATGCGGGGAGTTATTTGCCCTCGAGATGCAGTGTGATGAGCGACCCTTCAGCAGCCGAATAGCCAAACTTGCGCGCCAGGCGCAGGCTGCCGCCTACTGCCAGGCCGGAGATGAGGCAGAACACCAAAAGCAGGCCGGCCAGGCTCAGGATCGATAAGATCATCTTGCCAGCACTTTCGGGTTTCAGCTCGAGCGGTTTGTCGGGTGGCTTCTCGTTCTCTTCCACGACTCCCTCGTATTCGATGGCCTCTAGCAGTTGGCTATTGGCTGGCGAGGCTCCGATCGCCACGACGACCAGAGGGCCGGTGCGTTTGACGGCGGCGTTCTCAATCTTCTGAAACTGCGGAAGTTGTTGGCGAGCCAGGGATGGTGTAGCAAACGAGAACACGGCCAAAGTGGTTTGGCCGCCCGCCCCCCGGTAGTGTGCAATTTCGCCTTCGGTGCTGAAGTCGAATTTGACGGCGGAAGCGGGAATTTCAGGCGCCGCGGCAGCCAGGCTGGCCGGGCCGAGAATATAGCGCTCGGAATGTGGAATCAGGCCTTTGGATGGGAAATAGTCGCTGAGGTTGGGGACGGAGGCGTGGGAAACGTGGGGGAGGGAGGCACCAGCGAGTGCGGCGACATTTTTCGGACATTTGCCTTCACACGTAACCAGATAATTGCCTACGCGGATGGCGCGTGCGTCGGCGAGAGCGGCGGCGTAGGCACCGGTGGGGTCTTTGAACTGGAACGCGGTGAGCTGGAAATTACCGTAATCGGCCTTCTCGGCCGCTTCGAAGCCATATTCATCGGCTTGAGCCGGGGCAGCGGGTGGGGAGACCGCGAAAGCTGATTTGAGCTGGGAATCGCCGAGCTTCGGCGGCCAAATCGCGCCGGAGGCCGAGGCCATGAAGGCCAGGGCTGCAATCAGGCTCCGTGGCATTTCTTGTATTTTTTGCCGCTACCGCAGGGGCAAGGATCGTTGCGGCCGGCTTTCTTGTCTGAGACGGCCTGTTTTTTCTCGGTCGCCGTGCCGCTGCCGCCGACGAACTGGAGCTCGGCGATTTCCTTGTCTTTTTTGCGATGAATGTTGCGGGTGAAGTCTTCGACCACGGTTTGAGCCGCGCGGCGCTGCTCGGCCTCGGCGGCGACGAGCGCTTCCTGGTCTTCTTCGTCTTCCTCGTATTCGTCTTCTTCGGCGAACGGAAGGATTGGCTTAGGCCTGGGGACGCGAACTCCGGGCAGACCGTCGGGGGGGCCTTGATCCTCCTGCACCGGCATCGGACCTTGCGACACCTGCAGGAAGAACAGATAGCGGATGGTCTCGTCTTCGATGCGGTCCATCATGTCCTGGAACAGTGTGAAGGATTCCTTCTTATATTCGATCAACGGATCTTTCTGGCCGTAGCCGCGCAGCCCGATGCCCTCCTTCAAGTGGTCCATCGACAGCAGGTGGTCCTTCCACTGCGTGTCGATGACGTTGAGCATGATGATGCGCTCGGCCTCCTGCATGTGTTGGGGGCCGATCAATTCTTCCTTTTCCTTGAAGCGGCGCTCGAGCAGACCGTTGATGTGATCCTCGATCTCGTTGCGCAGCATCCCATTCAGCTCTTCCAGCTCGATTTTGACGCCGAACTGGCTGAGCACGTCGGATTGCAGGCCGCTCAAATCGAACTCGGCGGCGTGTGTTTTCTCGGGGCAACGCGTATCGATGAATGAGGCGACGATGCCGCCGATGATTTCCTTCACGCGCTCGGACTGGTCGGCACCTTCGAGCAACCCGCGGCGCATTCCATACACCGCCTGGCGCTGCTTGTTCATCACGTCGTCATATTCGAGCAGGTGTTTGCGGGAGGCGAAGTGCTGGGCTTCGACGGCTTCCTGGGCCGCGGCGATGCGCTTGGTGATGAGCCGCGACTCGATGGGTACGTCTTCTTCCATGCCCAGGCGCAGCATCAGGTTCTGCATGCGCTCGCCGCCGAAGATGCGCATCAGATCGTCTTGTAGCGAGAGATAGAAGCGCGAGCTGCCGGGATCGCCCTGGCGTCCGGCGCGTCCGCGGAGCTGATTGTCGATGCGCCGCGATTCGTGGCGCTCGGTACCGAGCACGTGCAGCCCGCCCGAGGCGACCACTTCGTCATGCTCGGACGCTGTCTCGTTCTTGAAGCGCGTGAAGATCTGATCCCACTCGGTGCGCTCGGGCGATCCGGCGGGGCTGGTTTGGTATAGATCCGGGTCCTTGTTTTCCTTTTTCAGGAATTCCTTGGTCAGAAATTCCGGATTGCCGCCCAACAAAATATCGGTGCCGCGGCCGGCCATGTTCGTCGATACCGTGACGGCGTTCTTGCGCCCGGCCTGGGCGATGATGAAAGCTTCGCGCTCGTGATTCTTGGCGTTCAACACCTCGTGCTTGACGCCCATTTTCTTGAGCAGGCTGGAGAGCTTTTCGGACTTTTCGACCGAGATGGTGCCCACCAACACGGGCTGGCCCTTTTCGTTCAGGTTCTTGATCTCTTTGGCCGCGTTGCGGAATTTTTCTTCCTCGGTGCGGTAGACCACGTCCTGAAACTCCTTGCGGACCATCAGGCGGTTGGTGGGGATCACCATCACGTCCAGCTTGTAGGTCTTCTCGAATTCGGCGGCTTCCGTTTCGGCCGTACCGGTCATGCCCGAGAGCTTTTTATACAGGCGGAAGTAATTTTGGAAGGTGATGGTGGCGAGCGTCTGGTTTTCGCGCTCGATCTTGACGTTTTCCTTGGCCTCGATGGCCTGGTGCAGACCGTCCGACCAGCGGCGGCCGGGCATCACGCGGCCGGTGAATTCATCGACGATGATGACTTGGCCGTTCTGGACCAGGTAATCCTTGTCGCGCTGAAACAGCACATGAGCCTTCAAACCTTGCTGGACGTGGTGCAGCGTCGACCAGTTTTCCGGCTGATAGAGATTGCCGCAGCCGAGCAGCCGCTCCACTTTCGCGATGCCTTCTTCGGTGAGGCCGGCGCTGCGATGCTTCTCATCGACCGTGTAATCGCCGGTGGTGTAGCTTTCGCCCGGCTCCTTGCCTTTGATCTCTTCACCGCGCACCAGTTTGGGAATGATGCGGTTGATCTTGTAATACTTGTCGGTGGATTCTTCGCTCGGGCCGGAAATGATGAGCGGCGTGCGGGCTTCGTCGACCAGGATGGAATCGACTTCGTCGACGATGGCGAAGTGATGGCCGCGCTGGACGCAATCCTCCAGGCGGAACTTCATGTTGTCGCGCAGATAATCGAAGCCGTATTCGTTGTTGGTGCCGTAGGTGATGTCGCAAGCGTAGCTGGCTTTGCGTTCATCGTCGTCGAGATCGTGGACGATGATGCCCACCGAAAGACCGAGGAATTTGTAAATCCGGCCCATCCACTCGGCGTCGCGCTTGGCGAGGTAATCGTTCACCGTGACCACGTGGACGCCTTTGCCTTCGAGCGCATTCAGATAACAGGGCAGCGTGGCGACCAGCGTTTTGCCTTCACCGGTGCGCATTTCGGCGATTCTGCCGCGGTGCAAAACCGCGCCGCCGATGAGCTGCACGTCGAAGTGGCGCATGTTGAGCACGCGGCGTCCGGCCTCGCGGCAAACGGCGAAGGCTTCGATGAGCAAGTCGTCGAGCGGCTCGCCGTTTTCGACGCGCTGCTTGAATTCGATGGTTTTCTGGGCCAGTTCGGCGTCGGAAAGTTGCTGGAGCGCGGGTTCGAGATCGCCGATGGCGGCGACGAGCGGACGCATGCGCTTGACTTCGCGTTCGTTCCTGGTCCCAAAAATTTTCGCAAGAGTCTTGTCGAGCATGGGCGGGGGCCTGCTCTTATTTTAGCGGATCTGGACAGTTGCGCCCAGGTTTTCGGGCTCGCGTTGTGTCACAGACAGAGAATCGTCGTCTCCCGAGCAGACCGGAGGGAGAAGGCGCGTTCCAGCGGAATCGATCGGCGTCGATGGTGTGATGTGTTAAGATGCAATTGCCGACGTAGTAGCACACCTCGGGGACGTAGTTCAGTTGGTTTAGAACGCCGGCCTGTCACGTCGGAGGTCGCGGGTTCGAGCCCCGTCGTCCCCGCCATATTTTTCAACCACGCTCCAGGCCTAGCGCTCGATCAGCGATCGTGTTGCACGACGTCAGCCGACGGGTGAGCAATCCCAATCCCATGTAAGCGCCCGGCTGCACATGCCTGGTGCAGCGCCGCTTGGCGATTTTCGGGCCGATGCGGGCAGATCTCGCAACGCCGCCCGTGTTGCTTATATCCTTCGCAACAGACCGTGCGGACCATGATGAACGTGTCGGCCTCGTCGTTTATGTAACTAATGCCTGGCATGCCATCAGCGGGTCAGCAAGCGTAATTCCGTTCGTCCAAGACATTGACCGAAAGATATTTATGGACCAGGGCAGGCCCAAGGAGAGACCTCTGCCGGCACGAACTGCGTCTAAACACGCAACCCGCATCCGCCGTACCTAAGGCGAGCGCTCTATTCAAGCAGAATCTTCGAACGGTCGATAGATCTTTCGGTGCGGTTCTCGGCGGTTCTTCTCCTTTTGGTTGCTGTGTTGGCGCCGGCCGCCCGGGCCCTTACGGTCGAGGAAGGCCGTACGGCGGCGCGCGTGGATGAACAATCTTGCGTTGCGCCGAGACCGGCCTCGGTGTTTCAGCCCGCGGATCGTCAGGCGTTCGTTTGGTTCGTGGCTCTGCGAGTACGGCCCGGCGATCAATTGCGCGTGGAATGGCTGGATCCTTCCGGCGCCGTTTCCACCACCGCCGATTACGGCGAGCTGCCGGCCGCGGGCGAGCTTTGTTTCACCGCCCAGCTCCCCATCGCGGGTTTCACGCCGGCATCGCAGCCCGGCAAGTGGACTGTGCGGGCTGTGTCGAACGGCACGGTCGCGTTTTCGCGCACGTTCACGATCGCGGCGGACACCGATAACGGCGGTCCGGTGGTCACCAGCGTGACCTGGTCGGGACAGAAGGCCGAAACCATCGATTTCAACG
>JASIGB010000302.1:0-2595 GCA_030045355.1 Bryobacteraceae bacterium | reverse complement strand
CCGGGGATTGGACCACGTTCTGCATCAAAGCTGGAAGATGGCGATTCCGGGCCGCGTGGACATCAGCGTCGGCCCGCCGCTGCGGCTCGCCGGAGACGATTACCGCGCGCTGGCGAAGCAAGTGGAAGACGCCGTGCGCGGGCTTTGAGTCACTCCAGTCCCGAGTCAGTCCGGCTTGAACATTTCCATCTGCTCTTTAGCCACCGGCTTTGCTTTTCGCGGCGCGCGCAGCGGGCTTCCCACCACGCCTAACACCTGAAGCCGGTCGAGCGCGGCCTTGGGAACGAAGATGCGCTGGTTTTGGAACCCGGGATCGGGCGGGACCACCGAAAAACCGAATGGGTCGAGCTGCAAAAGATTGTTCGACAGGATTCCGTCCATGGTATCGCCATCGCGGAAATACATCCGCAGCCATAGGCCTTCCAGCTTAGGCCTTGTAGTGAACAGGCGCAGTTCCTTGCGCGGCTCGCCCTGCCCGAAATCGCGGACGAAGCACACCAGCTTGACCTCGTTATAAGGCACGATGTTGATTGACCCGCCCTGGGTCATCAACTCTAGCCCTTGGGCCAAGAGATAGCTTTGTGGATTGACGAATCCGGACAGGGGCTCGCGGTCGAAGCGCGAAACCAGAACCTTCTTGTGGGTTGAGACCCCCAAATAGCTCCTTCAGACGTGGCGACGGGGCGCCGAAATCACTTTTCTTCCAAACAAATTTGCGGATATTGTATCATTGGCAGAATGCGATCCGCTCCGGCGAAATGCGACAGGATCTCGGCCCACATCGCGTCGTTTCTCGACTTCTGCCGCATCGAGAAGGGCCTGTCCAGGACCACGATCGCATCGTATGCTGCTGATTTAAAACGGTTTTCCGAGTCACTTCGCCCGACAGGCCCGTCCCAGTCGATCGAGTCTCCCGAAGCGGTACGCCGCTATGTCGACTCCCTCTACCAGGCCGGCATGGCTAGCCGTTCGATTGCCCGGCACGTTACTACGCTACGGAATTTCTACGCCCATTTGCTGGAGAGGGGCCTGGTGGATACCGATCCTACCGCGCACCTGGCGGCGCCCCGGCAATGGCAGAGTCTTCCTAAATATCTTAATAAAAAGCAGATCGACGATTTGCTCGGGGCCTCCAACGGCTCCAAACCGCGGGGCCTGCGGGACCGCGCCATGTTGGAACTGCTATATGCCTGCGGGCTGCGGGTTTCCGAGCTGTGTACCGTCCGTTTATCGGATCTCGATCGGGACGTGGGCGTGGTACGCGTGGTGGGCAAGGGGAATAAGCACCGGATTGTGCCCGCAGGGAAGTCAGCCCTCCAGGCCGTGGAGCAGTATTTGGTCGAGGGCAGGCCGCGGCTGTTGAAGGGAAAGGCCAGTCCGTTTCTGTTCGTGACCAATCGCGGTGGGGCCATGACACGCCAGGCTTTTTGGCAGTTGCTGCGCGGGTACGGAAAGAAGGCAGGCATCTTCCACGATCTGACGCCGCACGTCATCCGGCACACGTTCGCCACGCATCTGCTGGAGGGGGGAGCGGATTTGAGGAGTCTGCAAAGCATGCTGGGGCACTCGGACATTTCGACCACCCAGATTTATACCCATATCGTACGTTCCCGGTTGCGTAGAACCGTGGACGAACATCATCCGAGGGCGTAGCGCCCGGCCGAAAAGGGGATTTAGCGGGACGCGCAAATATCGCCGTGCGCGTTGCGCGAGGGAAAGGGAAGCGATGAGCGATTACATGTTCATGCTCGATAGCCACCTGAGCGCGGACCAGAGCCGGGCGCTTTCGGAGATTCAGTCCGCCGCCACCAGCGCCAATCTCAACGTGTTCTTGACGGGCGGAGCGATGCGCGACATGCTGGGCGGCTTTCCAATGCTGGAGATCGATTTTACCATCGAGGGCAATGCCCTCAAAGTCGCGCAGGCAGTGGCGAAAAAGACCGGCGCAAAGATTCTGTCGGAGGATGACAACCGGAAGACCGCGCACTTGGCGTTCCCCAGCGGCGTGCATGCCACCGTGGGCATGGCGCGGCAGGAAAAGTACGGGAAGCCCGGCGCCAAGCCCGCCGTAAGGCCCGCCAGCATTCACGAGGACCTGCGGGGACGGGATTTCACCATCAATTCCATTGCGCTGTCGCTCAATCCGGCGTCGCGCGGCTTGCTGCTCGACCCGAACAACGGCGTGGGCGATCTGGAGCGCAAGGAACTGCGCGCCGTGAGCAATTACACGTTGTATGACGATCCCATCCGTTTGCTGCGGCTGCTGCGTTTCAAGGTGCGCTTGGGCTTCATGATCGAGGAGCGCACAAAAATGCAGTACGACAACGCGAGGGAAGCGCAACTGGAAACGCGCATCCCGGCCGAAGATGTGCTGGAAGAGCTGCGGCACATCGCCAATGAGCCCAACTGCGCCGACATCATCCGGGTGCTGGAGGAAGAGAAGCTGCTGCATCTGTTCTCCCCCGATCTCAGCGGGGCGAAGCTGAACCACTCCGGGCTGCAGAAGTTGCAGAAGGCCAGGCAGTCGGTCCCGTTCGGCGTCGACATCCACCTGGAGAGCATTGGCCTGTTCCTGTACTTCCTCACCGAAAAGCT
>JASIGB010000301.1:0-3011 GCA_030045355.1 Bryobacteraceae bacterium | reverse complement strand
CCGCATTCGGTGTGGAACGCGAGACGCCCAAGCTGCGGAACGATCAAGAGCTCGCCGTCGGCGTCATAAAAGAAACGGTCGCGCATGGATGAATTCGCGGCGTAGAAGTGAATCGCCGCGCCCGTCTGCAGCGATGGATCGCCGTTGCCTCCCAACGTCGCGATCCCAGAGACAAAATCCGTCGGCGTCTCGGGAATCGGCAGCGGCTGCCAGCGCAACTGATTCGGCGGAGCCGCCACTTCCTCAAACGGGCCGCCGCGGATCAATCCGCGCGCGATCTCGCGAAACGGTTTGTGCATCGCCGACGGCCGGATACGATACACCCACGTCCAGCGATTCGTCCCACGCGGCGCCGTAAAAGGTGTGCCGGTGAATTGCTCGCCATACAGGCCAAGCGGCGGCTTTTGCGGCGAATGCTGGTGGCGCGGCAACGCTCCGTCGATAGCCTCGGTGGCGAATTCGTTTCCAAAACCCGATTGATACTCCCGATCAGCAATAGACATGGCACTTAGAATTATCGCGCTTGCGGGAGCTGGGCAGGTATAATCGCTCCCATGCGCTCCCTCTTCCACCTGTTGCTTGTGTCCTCGTTGGCCCTCAAGCTTTCCGCCGCCTCGGTCGACGGTATCAAAATCCACTCTTCCATCACCGGCAAAGGTCCCAAAACCGTGATTTTCGTGCACGGCTGGACCTGCGACGAAACCTCCTGGAACGCCCAAGTTCCCGTGCTCGCGCAAACCTATCGCGTGGTCACGCTCGATCTACCCGGCCACGGCCAAACCCCCGGGCCCAAGAACGGCCAGTTCTCGATGGAGCTGTTTGCCCGCGCGGTGGAGGCCGTCCGCAAGGAATCCAAAGCCGATCGCGTCGTGGTGGTGGGCCACAGCATGGGAACGCCCGTCGCGATCACCTACGCGCGGCTCTTTCCCCAGCACACGGTCGCGATGGTGTTCGTCGACGGCGGCGTCAATTTGCCTGCCGGCGGCCAGCGCCCGGATCCAACAGCCGTCAGCGGTCCGGATGGACTCAAGACCCGCGAAACCATCATCCGCAGCATGTTCTCCGCGTCCACCACGCCGGATGAGCAAAAACATATCCTGTCGATGATGTTGGCCGCGCCGGAATCCACCGCCGCCGGTGCGATGCGGGCGACCTTCGATCCCTCAGCCTGGAAAGACGACGTGTTCACCGAACCGGTGCTCGGCATCTACGCCGATCATTCGCGCGCGGCCGACCGTGAATACATCAAGACCCACTTCCCTAACTTCCAATACGAGGAAGTCCCGGGTACGGGCCATTTCGTGATGATCGACAAGCCCGAGGAATTCAATCGGCTGCTGATCGCGTTCCTGGCGCAGCAGAAATTCTAATTGATGACCGGCAAAAGTTCTAATCGATCGGCGGCGCAGGCTGGTCGCCCGCGAGCAGGAACTGCGCCACCTGCGAAAAGCTCACGATGGGTCCCGCTCCGGTGGGCCGGTTGAACACCCACACCAGGTCGTAGCGCTTGCCGGACCAACTGGTCGGAATCTTCACGTTGGTGGTGTTGGTCTGCTTCAGGATGTACTGGCCGATCGCCGGAATGTCCTCATGCTGCCAGGCGATCAGAACCGCGCCATTCGAGGCGAGCGCCGCGTTTACCATGTCCTGGTAATGTTTCTTCGAAAAGCCGATGTTGATCGGCATCGGCTGGCTGGCGTTCGCGCCTAACGCGGCAGCCACAGCGGTCAACGTTTCGTACGGCCGCTGGCTGGGCTCGGAGTCCTTGCTCTTGTCCTTGTCGTCCTTGTCCTTGGCGGGGTCGGAGGCAAACAGCGTTTGCGGCTTGAAGAGACCCGGCTTGGGGCCCCACGGCGGTGCAAACAGCGTCACCAAGCCGCCGGCGCGTTCCCAGCCCAGCGTCACCAGATCCTCGCTGCCTTGCTTGCCGCACACCGTCGCCAGTGCGTTCACACCGTTGTAAGCCTGGCCGTTGTAGGTATCCGGCTTCTCGGCGTGCCGGACGATCATGATTGTGCTTGCGCCCACGTGCGTTCTCCTCTATTTCTGTCTCATCCTCTCGTCACGGATTCACCGGCTCATATTCGAAACTGGGACCCGCGTTCACGCCATCGGCGAACGGAACGGTCATCATTTCCATCGCCAGCTCGCGCAGCGAATGCATGAGCCCGATCGCCGATTCCAGCTGGTTCGGCTTTCCGTTGAAGGTATGATGCAGCGCCTTCAGCAGGCTGGTATAGGCGTAATTGAAATTTTGGTTCAAGTAGTGCGCCTGGCTGGAGGGCGGATAATTGGCTTGTAGAGGATTATCGATCACCGGCAGAACCTTGCTCGCGTCGAATGGAATCGGCGGACCATCGTACCGGTATTTCTGATCGTCTGGCGTGCCAGGGGGCGGATTGGGCACCGGAACCAGCTTGTGCCCGTGCCAGATCTCAGCGAACCGGTAGTAGTGCGCCAGTTCGTGCTCCAGGTCGAGCGGCGACGTAGTGGTGCCTTCGCCCTGTTGCTTGATGATCTCGATGGCCTGAGTGGCTGTCTTCAAGTCTTTCACTGGAAACAGTTCCGAGGAGGGAAAACCGCCGCCCGTCACCTGGTATGACTCTTTTCCGGTGAAGATTCCCGGCGATAACTCCTCGATCTTTTTCTCGATCCGCGTATAGTATTCGCCGATGGTAAGCGGCTTGGCCTCCGCGGCGGCCAGGACCGGGAAGTTGAGCGGATTTTCCGGCTGCTCGATTACCATGAACGTGTCGTGCACGTGAGCAAGCGAGAAGCGCTTGAGGTGCACCCATAATCCGGATTCCACGCCGCCCGGCAGATGGCCCGGAAACTTGGGGATGAAGTCCGGTTTGTCGATCGCTGGCGCGCCCCCCACGGCATTCAGCGTATTGGACGCCAGCGCGAAGTGCAGCATCTCCTCCAGGATCACCGACAGCATCAGACTCGCGATTTCTTTGTTGTCGGTTCCGAGCGAATACAACGAATACAAGTACGTCGGCAGTGTGGCG
>JASIGB010000300.1:0-4138 GCA_030045355.1 Bryobacteraceae bacterium | reverse complement strand
CGCCTTCCATGCAGGTGAACAGCTTGTGCGGCATCACGTCCCAAACGCGCAGATCGGAGGGCTTGCGGTTGCGGGTGCCGAGCGCGATGCACATATCGCGATCGGTGATGACGCCGATCACGTTGCCGCCGTCGCCCACTACCGGCAGAAAACCGCAGTTGTGCCGCCGCATCAGGAAGGTGGCCTGTTCGAGCGTGGACTCCGGCCCGCAAAACGCCGCCTTAGGTGTCATCACTTCGCGAACTTTCATGGGATGCCTCCCCTCTTTGACTACGGCTGCTTCGCCCGCGACTACGGCTGCTTCGCCCGCGGTCGCGGCGCTCGGGTGGAAAGTGCATGGCGCGGCGCAGTGCGGAAGCGCTCTGGCGGACTTCAGCGGAGCTGCTTACCCCGCACCCGGTCCGCGCGATGCACAACCACTCCGAACTACAATGGAGCATGCAATCCGTTAACCGCGTGCACGCCGTTTTTTTCAATGAAAACGCGCCGTTCTGAAGGATTTCGCGCACGGAATCATGAGTGAAGCGCCCCAATTCGATCCAGCCCAGTTCGATCATGCGAAGATCGAGCGCTACCTGAGCTCCGTGTTCGCCCGCGACGTGCGCGTCACCGCGCTCGCCCATCTCGGCTCTCCGGAAGAAGGCAAAGGCTTCGGCTACGGCGTTCCGCTGCGCGTGGACTACGAGGCCACGGAAACGGGGCGCGATGCACCAGTTTTCCACACGGCCGTTCTCCACACCATGGGACCCGGCTCGTTCGGCCACGAGCACATGGCGGATCGCGCGCGCATCCTGCTGTGGTCGCACCAGGCCTTCAATCGTTTGCCCCGGCATGTGCGTTCCTTTGATGTGGGCGCATTCCAATCCCGCGGCGATCTGATTTCGCTCGGCGCGGCCGAAGAGTTTTGCCTGCTCACCGAATATGCCGAGGGTGCCCCTTACGCCGTCGATCTGGAACGGCTGCGCGAGCGAGGAGACTTAACGCGCCTCGACCTCGCGCGCTCGGACGCGCTCTGCGACTACCTCGCGGAAATTCACGCCGAGAAAAGCAACGATTCCAAGCTCTACGTGCGCCGCAACCGCGAGCTGGTAGGCGATG
The DNA here is from genome assembly GCA_030045355.1 of Bryobacteraceae bacterium. Taxonomy (GTDB): domain Bacteria; phylum Acidobacteriota; class Terriglobia; order Bryobacterales; family Bryobacteraceae; genus Palsa-89. Next base: position 3,040 of record JASIGB010000300.1, on the reverse strand, counting down.
GTGAGTGCATCATGGGATTGTCCGATTCCTACCCCGAGCATCCCTTGTTCACTCCGCAAATTCTCGAGCGCATCGAGCATCGCGCCGTCTCCTGGCGCTGGCGTTTGCGCAATCGCACGCACCGGCTGCGCCAAATCCATGGCGATTTTCATCCCTGGAACATTCTGTTTTCCCCTGCGCTCGAATCCGCCACCGATTTCCGCGTGCTCGACCGTTCGCGCGGCGAATATGGCGATCCCGCCGACGATGTCACTTGCATCACCATCAATTACCTGTTTTTCTCTTTGCAGCAATCAGGCCGGCTGGAGCGCGCGTTCGAGACATTATTTCTGCGCTTCTGGGACCGCTATCTCGAAAAAACCGGCGATCGCGAGATGCTGGAAGTAGCCGCGCCGTTCTTCGTGTTTCGCGCCCTGGTGCTCGCCAGTCCCGTCTGGTATCCCTCGCTCGACGACTCGGTTCGCGGCAAGCTGCTCAACTTTATCCTGAACATCCTCGAACAGGACCGGTTCGAGCCGCGCCGGGTGAACACATATTGTGGCAGCGCATAATTCCTGGGCGCTTTGGATCACCGGGCTGCCGGCGTCCGGAAAATCCACCGTCACCGCGGCGCTCGGGGCGCAGCTCGCCGCTCGCGGCGTTCACCCCATCGTGCTCGAATCCGATGCGCTGCGCAAAATCCTGGAGATCGGCCATCCGTATTCTATGGAGGGCCGCGAAACGTTCTACCGCCAGATGGCCGATCTAGGTGCGTTGCTGGTCCGCCAGGGATTCCCCGTGATCTTCGACGCCACGGCCAACCGCCTCGCCTACCGCGAGCGCGCACGGCGCGAAATCCCGCAGTTCCTCGAGGTCTACGTCGATGTGCCGCTCGAGACCTGCATGGCCCGCGATCCTAAGGGGATCTATCGCGGCGCTGCTTCGGGCGAGGCCACTAACGTACCAGGACTCCAGGATCCTTACGAGCCTCCCCCATCGCCCGACGTGCTGATTCACGGCGAAGATCCCGAGGCCGATGCCCGCCGGATCGTCGAAACACTAGCTGCGAAGGGCTACATAAATTAGCCTGAAATTACCCCTAAGTTTGGTCACGGGCGTGCACAGGAGTAGTGGGGGTGTCGTATGTTCCGCCCTATGTTCGAAGACAAATCGGTGCAAGAAGACGTAATTCGCGAATTGGATTGGGAACCGGCGGTCCATTCCACCGCAATTGGCGTGGGAGTCAAAGACGGGATCGTCACGCTGAGCGGAGTGGTGGAAACTCACGCCGCCAAACGCGCGGCCGAGCGCGCAGCCGCACGGGTTCGCGGTGTTCGCGCGGTCGCCAGCGAACTGGAAGTGAAACTGGCAGGCCCCGCCGAGCGAAGCGATGCCGACATCGCCTGGGCAGCAGCCAACGCGCTGGACTGGAACGCGCTGGTTCCGCAGGACCGCATCACCGTCAGCGTCACCAAGGGCTGGGTGATTCTGGAAGGCGCGGTCGAGCGCCGCTTCCAAAAAATGGCGGCTGAAGATGCAGTGGCCGATCTGGCCGGCGTGATTGGTGTCACGAATCTAATCGCAATCCGGCCCGCGGTTCCGCCGCAGGAGCTGAAAGAAGAAATCGAAAGCGCGCTCGCGCGGTGCGCCGATCTGAACGCCCGGCGAATCGTGGTGGAAGTGGACGGCGATTGCGTCCGTCTATGGGGTTGCGTCGGCTCGCTCGCGCAGCGCGAAGCGGCGGACAGGGCGGCGTGGTCGGCGCCGGGATTACGCGAGCTTTCTAATCACCTGACCCTGGAATCCCCAACACCCGAAGTTCCCGAAGAAAGCCCTGCGGCGCTGGCCGCGCGCTAGGCGTGCCATGCGGTTCGCGGTCGCAGTCGCCGTTCTCGTTACGGCGCCTTTAGCGACGCCGCCATCGCAGATCCAGGCTTTGATCCAATCGGGCCGTCTGGATGGCCTGCACTGGCCGGATTTCACGCCGCTTCAGTCTGACGTGGGGCGTTTCTACGAGTCGAACGGCTTCGAGCTGGTTTGGGTTCGGGCGGGCGCGCCCACGCCGCAAGCGCAAGCCCTGATCTCAGTTCTCCAGAACGCCGCGCTCAAAGGGCTCGATCCGAACGATTACGACGGCTGGCGCTTTCGCCTTTCCGATGGCTCCGAGCGCTTCGATCTCGCGCTCACCATCTCGGCCATGCGCTACATCCACGACGTGTCTGCAGGCAAGATAGATCCCGCGGTTTTTTCGTTCGGCCTCGCGCCGAAAAAACCCTGCGACCTCGTGGAAACCACTCGTGCGTTACTCATCGCCAGCGACGTCGCCCGCGAGCTCGCCCACCTGGAGCCGCCGTTTGAAGGCTATCAGCGCTCCGAGCAGGCGCTTGCGCAATATCTCGCGCGTCCCGGAGAAAATCCGCGGCATATTCGGCAATTGCAATTGGTGCTCGAACGCTGGCGCTGGGTCCCGCACTCGTTCGCGCGGCCGCCCATCGTGGTGAACATCCCGGAATTCCGCTTGCGCGCTTACGACGAACAATACCGCCCGCAACTAGAGATGAAAGTTGTTGTGGGGAAGGCCTATCGCCACAAGACGCCGGTTTTCTCGGCCGAAATGACGCACGTCATCTTCCGGCCTTATTGGGATGTGCCGCTCAGCATCCAGCGCGCGGAGTTAGTGCCGAAAATCGAGAAAGACCCGGCGTACCTGGCAGCAAACGATTTTGAAATCGTGGACTCGCACCGGCACGTGATGCCCGCCAGCAAGGTCACCGCCGACATGATCGATCAGCTTCGCGCCGGGCAGCTTTTCATCCGCCAGATCCCCGGCGAAAAAAATTCCCTCGGCTTCATCAAATTCGATATCCCCAATCCCTACGACGTGTATCTGCACGGAACGCCCGCCAAAGCCCTATTCCAGCGCTCCCGCCGCGACTTCAGCCACGGTTGCATTCGCGTCGAAAAGCCCGAGGAGCTCGCCCTCTGGGTGCTTGCTGGCGTCAAGGACTGGGATCTCGATCGCATCCGCGCCGCCGAAAAGGGCGCCGATTCCTTCCGTGTG
>JASIGB010000299.1:0-6514 GCA_030045355.1 Bryobacteraceae bacterium | reverse complement strand
ACCGAGATCTCTACGTTGCGGACTATAACCTGCCAGACGACCCGGAGAACGATTAGTCATTTAAGGACTCGATCCAGTCGAGATTTCACGTTGTAGCGAGATTTCGTGAGCGAAGATCAGATACCATCCGAAAGCAACCGCCCGCACCAATGGTCGAGCGAATCCGACGCCCGCCTCGCCGCGCGCCTCAAGCAACTGCTCGAGACCCCCGGCATCAGCGACAAGGATCGCAAGCTGGTGCAGCGCAATCTCGAAAGGCTGATCGACGCGCAGGAGCGCCGCGCTGCATCCTGATTGGGCTTCGTCAGCCTGCCGTCTCCTTCGCCATCCGCCGGTTCATCAAGATTCCTCCCGCCACCAGCACCGCGACCACCGCCGCAAATCCCAAGAACCATCCCCAATACTGCACCGGATGCCGCACCACGCGGATGAAATGGCGTCCGTACAGATCCGCCACGATCGCGATGGCCGAATAACGCGCGGCCCGGCACACCGCCACGACGCCAACGTACCTGGTCAGGCCATAGCCGGACGCGCCCGCCGCGGCAAAGACCATGCTGGTGGGGAACGGAAAGGGGATCGCCGTGGATGCAATCAGCGTCCCGGTGCCCGAGCGCTGGAAAAACTCGAGGAACACAGCCCCCCGGCCCTGCCCGAACTTGCTGTGCAGATAGGCCGATCCGGCGCGGCGCCCGATGCGGAACGTGATGTACGCGCCGATTAGCGACCCTGCCGTCGCGGCCGCTGCATACTCGTACCACGGCCGGCGATGGCTCCCGGCCAGAATCGCGATCAGGATATCCGGCCCGCCGAACGTCGGCAGCGGCGAGCTGTCGAGAATCGCGAGCGTGAATAGCCCCAGCGCGCCCAAGTGCGCGAACAAACGGGTGAAGCTTCGCGCGCGATTTCGGCTCGCTTGTTGGAGAAGGATGTTCAATCAGGAATTCGTTAGACGCTCAGCACCGGACAAGGCGAATGCTGGATGATCCCGTGCGCGTGCGTGCGCAAGCGGCCCAAGGCATTGTCGATCGCGCCGCGGCCGAGCACGATCAAATCCGCGTCTTCCTCGCGCGCGTGTTGGGTGATGGTGTTCACAATTTCGCCTACCGCGATGCGCAGCGAAAATTCCGTCCCAGTGGGCTGTAGCCCCGCGCGCAACAGGCTGTCCAGCCGGCTGCGCGATTCCGCCCGCAGCTCATCCTGCAGCGTCTGCTCGCTTTCGAGCGACAGCCAGTCGCTGATCGGCCGCACCACGTGCATGATCTGCAGATTCGCGCCAATTTGACGGCTGAAGTCCGCGGCCCATTGCGCGATCCCGACGCTTCTGGGGCTGCCATCGAGCGCGCACAGAATTTTGCGCGGCATCTCGCCGGCGTGCTGCTTTTCAGCGTGCGCCGCGGTCCACACCGGGCAATGCACGTCGTGCAAAACCTTCGACGCCACCGAGCCCAGCAGCAGGCGCCGGAACAGGCTGTGCCCGTGCGTCGGGATCATCACTAAATCCACCGCGTTGTCGCGCGTGAATTCCGCGATCTTCTCCGCCGGATCGCCCAGTGCCGTCAGCCGCGCGGGCGCCAATTCCAGGCCGTCGATCGCGAGATTGTTCAGGTGCTCCTGCAACGCGTTCTGCAAAGTGGCCGGATCGGACACGGCCATCGGACCAACAATGCCGGGAGGAGATACCCAGGCCGGAGGCACGACACTCAGGATGGTGACTTTCGCCTGGAACCGGTTGGCCATAGCGCCAACGTAAGGAATGGCAGCCATTCCGGCGGCCGAAAAGTCCAGCGGGAATAAGATATGTCGAATCGTGAGCATGTGCCTCCCAATCTTACTGAATCTCGTGACCTGTGATCGCCGACTTTGTGATAGTATGACTCGCGACAACTTTTGTCGCAGCCGCCGCACCCAAGCGCTGCGGTGGTCCGAAAGGAGACCCCTTGTCCGGGCTCAAACAACCTCTATTGGGCATTGCCGCCACTGCCCTCATCATGATCATTTCTTTAGCATTTATATCCCTGTTCGATTTCGCGAGTTTTTCCGGGTGGATCTCCACATTCCTTCTTGCCATTATTCCTATGGAGATCGTTATCGGCGTCACCTGGGGCTTGAAGGAGCCCCGAGGGATCGCTGAGCGCTCCCAGCCCGTACGCGGCGTGCTGTATTTCTTGCTCACGTTGTTCGCCGGCGCCGTGGTGACGCTCGCGCACTGGACGGGCGTCGGCCAGGCGATGTCGCCCCCCACACCGATGTATACGCAGTGCATGATTGCCTCCGTGGTCATCATGTTTTGGCTGGCGATCATGTGGGGCGGTTGGCCGTTCTCTCTGTTCATCAAGAGTTCTCTCGGCGTCGGCATTGCCTTGATGGTAGCCTGCTACGCAATTAACTACATTTTCTTTCGGGTCTTTTTCAACTTCGATTTCCTGAAAGGCGCGCCCGTGTATGTGGCCGCGCAAGACCCGCACGGGCCGTTTAACGGATGGAGCTGCCTCGTTTTTTACGTGACGTGCATCACCGTGATGTTCGTGTCGCTGTGCTTCGACCTTTGGCCGTTCACCAAGTTTCCGGCGATGATGAAGCAGCCGATGCTGGGAATCGTGTGGACCGTCGTTTGCTTGGTTGTCGGCAGCCTGTCGATCTACATCGGCGTCGACATTTTCAAAATGGACCAGGTGGACTTCATGGTCGAAGTCCCCATTCCTTTCCTGTTCGGCACTATTTTCATGCTGAACATGCTGCAAGGTTCCGTGTTTGCGAAATTCACACAACCAATCAAGGGAGTGTGGAATTTTATAGCCGCGGCAGTGTTGGGCAACGCCTTCGCGCTTATGTATCGCGCTCTGGCGCCGTCTGTAAGCGGAAAACTCGAGGCCGGCGCTCCGGCCTATCAAACGGAGATCTGGCTGGCTTCGGCGCTCCTCTCGGTCACCTTCCCGTTCCTGGTGGCCTATGCCGACTTCTTCACCATGTGGCCACTCCAGCGCGCCACGGCCCGGCAGGCCATGGAAACCGCCAGCGGGCGCTGATACCTTTGTGAACATGCATTTCGCAGCCCGTCTTTTCCCGATTCTGTGCGCGGCCGGCGCTGTACTGGCCCAAACACCGCCACCTCCCGCGACCGCAACACCACCGGCCCGCAGCCCAGCGCCCTCTTACGCGCGCGCTGCGTTGTTGCCCGCGCGCATCGAGAAATTCGCCGCCAAGCCCGAGTCCATCCAGCCCGGCCAATCGGTGACGCTCGAATGGTCGGCGGAAAATCCCACCGCCGTCAGCATTGATCCGGACATTGGCAAAGTCCGGCCGCACGGCGCGAAAACTCTCTCGCCGAAGGCCACCACCACTTACACGCTCACCGTCAAGGGACCGCGCGATCAAGTGATCACCAAATCGGTCACTGTCACGGTCGCCGGGACCGTTGCGGTAAATGCCGCGCCGGAAGCGGCGGCTACCAGTCGCGAAACCCCGCGCATGCCCGACGGAAAACCGAACCTGACCGGCGTCTACAATTCCAGTTCGTTCAATTTCGGCGGCGCGGCCGCTCGCGGCGAGCGCGATCCCATCCAGGCCGTACTCAAGCCCGGCGCCGAGAAATACAAAGTCGTCCGCGGCCCCACCGACGCGGGCGTCTATGCCGATTGCATGCCCACCGGCGTGCCGCTCGCTTATTTCGTCCCCTATCAGTGGGAGATTGTGCAGGGCGTGGAGAAGGTGGTCATCCTATACGAATACCTGCACATGTTCCGCGTAGTCTCGATCAATGGCTCGCACCCCGAAGACCCCGATCCCACCTGGATGGGCGACTCAGTCGGCCACTGGGACGGCGACACGCTGGTGGTGGACACGGTCGGATTCAACGACCGTACTGAACTGCCCGGCGCATTCCGGCATTCCGAAGCGCTCCACGTGGTCGAGCGCTTCCATCGCACCGATTTCGATCATCTGGACTGGGAAGCGACTATCGAAGATCCCAACGTGTTCGCCCAGCCCTGGACGCTCAAGCGCACCTTCCCGCTGCGCACGGACCTCGACAAAGTGGACGAATACGTCTGCGAAAACAATAAAGACTACAAGAGCCTCTTCGGCAAGTGACCGGCAAGTGATCTTCCCGATTTTGGAAGCGATCCACGTGATGGCGCTGGCGCTCTCAGTGGGCGCGATCGCCATCGCGGATTTGTGGGCCTTGGGCTTCGGCTCGCGCGATGACCGCACAGCGAATCAACTCGCTCGTTGGACGCCAGCCGGATTAGCGTTCCTGCTGATCACCGGCATGGCTTTGTTCCTGATGAATACCTCTCGCTATGTTCACAATCTCGGGTTTCTGATTAAGATGGCGCTACTCGCCATCGCGCTCGCCGTTCATTTCACGCTTCATCGAAACCCTGGTGGTAAGTCCTCGCGCACCACGGCGATTCTCTCGCTTGCGCTGTGGTCCTCCGTCGTGATCGCCGCGAAATTCATCGCCGATCTCGACGCCTAGCAATGCCCCTCCTGGCGCTCTGCCGCTGGATCGAAGCCACTCCCTCCAGTACGTTCCTGCGCGAGTCCGTCTGGGGCTTTACGATCCTTGCGTCCTTACACGTTCTCGGCGTCGCGTGGTTCGGCGGCGCTGTGGTTTTCGAGGTGCTTCGGCCGTGGCGGCGGACCGGCGCGGCCTGGATGCTCGCTACCGGCGCGCTCCTGTTTTGGCTGGAACCTCTGAAATGCTACTCGAGCGTTTGGTTTCGGGCCAAGATGCTCCTTCTGCTCGCGATCCCGTGTGCCGCTCTGCTTCGCCCGAAAATCGCCCGCGCCGTTTCGCTGGTCTTGTGGGCGGCCGTGATCCTGGCCTCGCAGGGCATCGCTTTTTTTTGAGGAATTCACGGCGCCGTTTGACGCGGCGGCTGACATTGCAGTAGCTTGATCTGAGGCGATTCGAAGGAGGTCTGCTCGATGGTTTCTCGGAGATTATTCTTGACGGGACTTGGGCTCGCGGCGGCGAGCCCGCCGCTGGCCGCGCATCACGGCACCGGCATGTACGACATGGCGCATCCCATCACGGTCACCGGCGTGGTGAACCGCTTCGAGTGGACCAATCCGCACGCCTACATCTATCTCGACGTGAAGGACGACAAGGGCAAGACTGTCCAATGGGCCATTGAGATGATGGCGTTGAATCACCTGAAATCCTACGGCTGGACGCGCCACACCGTCGAGCCGGGCGACACGATTAGCTGCACCGGCGGCGCCGCCAAGGGCGGGCAGCCGGCCATGCTCAGCTCCATCATCAAGCTGGCGGACGGCCGCGAAATCAAGTCCTAATGCTTCGGGTTTTAGCGATTGTAGCCCCGGCGATTCTCGCCGTGTTCGGCTACGCTCAGGCGCAGACGCCGCCCGCCACAACCCCGCCGTCTAGCGATCTGCCGCTGGGACCTTCCGGACAGATTCAGGCCCGCATCGCGCCGCCCGCGCGGGTCACGAAGTTCATCGCTCAGCCCAGCTCCATTCAGCCGGGCGAGTCCTTCTTGTTGATCTGGGCCACGGAAAATCCCGCCGGAATTACCATCGCTCCCGATCTCGGCTCGGTAGCCGCACGTGGCACTCGCAAGATCACGCCCAAGGCCACCACCACCTACACCATCACGGTGCACGGCCCCAAGCAATCGGTGATTACCCGGTCACTCACCGTCACGGTCGCCGGAACGGTTCCTATCACGGCTGACGCCGCCTCCGCCGCTACGAAAGAAATCCCCCGCATGCCCGATGGCAAGCCTGACCTCTCCGGCGTCTACAATTTTGCCCCGCGCGCCGTAGACGCGCCGCCTGAGCTCAAACCCGGCGCTGAGAAATTCAAAGTGGTCCGCGGCCCGCGCGATTCCGGCGTCTACGCCGATTGCATGCCCACCGGTGTCCCGCTCGCTTACTTCGCGCCCTACCAATGGCAGATCGTGCAAGGCCGCGACAAGGTCACCATCCTCTACGAGTATCTGCACATGTTTCGTGTCATCCCCATCGATGGCGCGCCGCATCCCGCCGATCCCGATCCTACCTGGATGGGCGACTCCATCGGCCATTGGGAAGGCGACACGCTGGTCGTCGATACCATCGCATTCAACGACCGGACGGAACTGCCCGGCGGCTATCGTCATACCGACGCCTTGCACGTCATCGAGCGCTTCCATCGCGCCGATTTCGACCATCTGCAATGGGACGCCACCATCGAAGATCCCAACGTCTTCGCCAAGCCCTGGGCCCTCAGCCGGACATTCCCCCTGCGCGGCGATCTCGAAAAAGTCGACGAGTACGTCTGCGAGAACAATCGCGACTACAAGGACTTGTTTGGGAAGTGATCTTCTCGGGAAGTGAGCGCCTTCGCGCAGGCTGCTGAGTACTCTCGCGCATTTGGCCTCGTGCATGCCGGCATTCCCGTGGCTGTTCGATTGCTCGCACCTAGCGATACGAGGAGCAACCCGATGGGACAAATCGTCGCTGCCATGGCCACCATGCACGCGCCGCAGCTTTTCACACGGCCGCC
>JASIGB010000298.1:0-5368 GCA_030045355.1 Bryobacteraceae bacterium | reverse complement strand
GTGGAGCACGGCAGCCTGTGGGGCCACTACGATCCGGTGAGCAATCCGCTCGGCACGCGCATCAAAGCCGCGATTCAGGAAGCGGGCAATGTTTCCACCGCGATCGGCCTCATCAGCCAGAGCGCCAGCGTCGACCCCGAAAAATTCTCGGGTGTCTGGGCCTTGAGCGGCACCTACGGCGCATTCACTCCGCTGATGTACACGCCAGCGCGCGTCTGGAGCCAGCAGAATCAGGACAGCAAGTTCCGCATGGGCGTGCTGCATATCCTGGCAGGCCACTCGGGCCCGGAAACCGCCGCCGACGGCCGCACGCATTTCGGGATTTTCGCCACGCAAGTCTGGAAATTGTTCCCGCGCGGTGAAACGATTCATCTGAATTTCTGGGATTATAATGACGTCTCACCCGGATATTTCGCCGCCGCCGAAATTGCCGCGCGCGATCCCAAGGTCGGCATTATTTCCATCGAAGTTGCGCGGCCCGATTTTGCCGTCGCCGACCGCTCCCAGTTTGCCGACAGCGATCTCAAAGCCGCCGCCAGGGGCTTCTACGTCATTCGCGATTTCGCGCCCAACCAGCCCCGGCACGGTTACGTCATCGCACAAGGCTCTAGTTCCACGTTCAATCTGGTGAGCATCCTGCCGCGACTGGAACAGGCGGGAATCAACGTCAAAGTGATCGCAGCCATCAGCGAGGATTTGTTCGACCGGCAGCCGGAATCCTATCGCAATTCCGTATTGCCGCCCGAAGCCCGCTACGATCTGATGGTCGTCTCTACCGGAACGCGCCGCATGTGGCCTTTGCGCGATGCCGGGCCGCTCACCGACGCCTATTCGCTCACTTCCGACTGGGACAACCAGTGGCTCACCGGCGGCTTGGAGCCGGATGTCATCGCCGAAGCTCACTTGGATAAGGAATCCATCCTCAAAGGAGTCGAGCGCTTCGCCCGCGCCCGCGGCGAGCGCATCAGCCAGCAAAAATCGCATTTAGGTGCTCTGTAGGATTACGTCGCGAGCCAACTCCCGGGTTAAAGGAACCTCTGCATCGTCTTCTTAATCTCGCCGACACGATCGGAAAGACCACGACTTCCCAGCGCACCGATCTTACGCCCCAGGTGCATAAGCACGAGACCGAATAGCAGGGTGCAGACGCAGGCGCAGCCAAAAACAGCGCGCCTCCACTCATGGCCCGGACCCGGCTCATAGGCCAGCCACGCTATTGCCAGGCTAACGCCCGAGCCGAAGAGACATGAGTACAGTTCCCGGATGGGCAAGGCCGCCTTGCTGCGCTGGCCTTCGATCTCGCCGCAGAGTCGCACGACTCCCTCGACCACGTCCCTGGGTACCGCGACGTACCTGTCATCGCCGTGCACCTCAATATAGCGCAGCGATGGCACCTCGAATGTCGGAACCTCAATAGACCGGAGGGAGTCGTCCAACTCCTTGGGCGGCGGAAGCTTCTCGGCGGACGGTTTCTGGCTCCGCCGTTTGAGACTAATTCGCATTGACATCTAACTCTCCTTCTCTGTTCATAGGTGTTTCCTAAACATGGCTCAGTCTCCTTCCGCCGCCCGCGATGATTAGCTCACCTCAGGCTTGCGATCGGGTCGAGTCATCGTGGTCTTCACTTTCAGGCACTGGGCCCGCTGCCTGCTGGCCCGTAGCCCAAAACGGAATCAGCACTTCGCGTTGGCGACCCTCCCTTTCGATAATGAGAGTTCCGTCTTTGTCGTAGACCTCAGTGATCGTCCACTGAAGGAGGCGCAAGGCGTGACGTATCAGCTCCGAACGGGTGCTGAAACCTGCCCTCGCTTGAAGGTCGTCCATCTCGGAAATGAGGCGATCGGAGAAGTCCAACTGAACACGCCGCTTCTCGACAAGCTTTTCCATGGCTATCGACCCTCCCACTCTGCAGTCGCAGAACCTTCGGCTGCTATTGCTCCCTTACGTGGCAAAAGGGCGGCGGTTGCTGAACGACCGTGGAGGCCGGCGGCCGCTCTGCCCTGACACGTGGGGTCTTCGTTTCGCACGTCTGCCGTCGAGCTACCGATTCCGAGTAGCAGGCCGACGGCCGCAAGCGCTATAAGCCATTTGCGAAAATCTACCATTTCCTTCTCCTTGTGAAAATCTGAATTGAGTTGATGGAAGTTATCTTTTTCAACCTGAGCCTCGAGAGCCTACTATTGACATCATCGATGTCAAAGCTGCCGGTTTGCGTGGCACCGATGACTCCGCGCTACTCGACCTTGCCGCCCGGCAAGACCGAATCTTGATCACCTACGACCGCAAAACAATGCCGCGCCATGTTCAGGATCGAATTGCATCGGGCAGTCACAGCCCCGGCGTATTCATACTCGCCTAGGCGCAGAGCGCGATTGGCAAGATTATCGAAGACTTGCTGCTCGTCTGGGCTGCCTCGCAGCCTGGCGAATGGCGGAATCAGCTCGTTTATTTGCCCTTTCGCTGACTCAGATTGCGAGTTCTTGCGAACCGCCGGGCCGTGAAGAGCGGTATGTTAGAGCTATGCCGATAGCCGCTCCGGGACGATACTGTCTGCCCTTGTTATTCGCGGCAACGCTCGCGTTCGCGCAAACGCCCGCGCAAGTTCCTGCCAAGCCACCGCTCACCTTCGACGTCGCCTCCGTGAAAGTCGCTGGACCGCTCAATCCCGCCGCCATCCGCGAAGGCAAAATGCATCTCGGGATGAAAGTGGACGGCGCGATCTGCAACATCGGAGGGTTTAGCCTGCGCGATTTGATTCGCACCGCCTACGAGGTGAAGGACTATCAGATCGCCGGTGCGGACGCGCTCGGCAATCCTCTGGACGCCCAGCGCTACGACATCCAGGCCACGCTGCCGGACGGCGCCACCGAAAAGGATGTCCCGCAAATGCTCCAAGCGCTTCTTGCCGAGCGCTTCAAGCTCGCGATCCATCGCGAGACGCGCGACTTGCCGGTTTACGCGCTGGTCGTCGGTAAAGATGGGCCAAAGTTGAAGCAAGCGGAACCGGAGCCTGCCGCGGAGCCATCGGATCCCGCTGCCCCGCCCAAGCCCGACGAGCGCGTCATTGGGGAAGGAAAGGACCAGGTGCGTATCAGCGGCAATATGCGGGACGGCAAAGGCGTCACGGTGAACGCCGGTCCGATGGGCAAGATGCACGTCACGATGGCGGACGGCAAAATACACCTGGAAGCCGAGCGCATGACGATGGCGTCGCTTGCCGATACGGCGACCAGTTTCGCGGGACGGCCCGTGATCGATATGACCGATCTGAAGGGCGAATACCAGGTAGCGCTGGACCTTTCGCTGGGAGACTTGACACACGCCGTCCAAGGCGCTGGAGTTCCTATTCCCGGCGCCAGCGTAAACCTCGGCTCCGGGCCCGCGTCGCTCAGTGCGTCGGACCCAGCGGGTTCGTCCATTTTCGCCTCCGTCCAGAAGATGGGTTTGAAGCTGGATGCGCGCAAAGCGCCGATCCCATTCATCGTGATCGATCATTACGAGAAAACCCCAACGGAAAATTAGACACGGACGATCTATTTTCCGACAATGTGCCGCGCGTCGCGGTTATTTTCCTCGCAAACGTATTCGAGTAGTTCGGTGTCAACCAACAGGTGCGGGTTCTCGGTGATGGTCCAAGGCCGCGTGTAGGCTTGGGGATCGTCGATGGTGATCTGGATGTCCATGTCGCCGAAATTTTTGCGGCGGAAACGCTCGGTGATGTGAGCGGCTTCGGTGATGGGATGGCCGTTGGTGTCCATCCAGATCTTGTCGTTCAGGCCGTTGGTCTCGACGACGAAATCGTCGCCTTCCCAGCGGCCGATAGAATATCCTTGCCAGGTGGGATTGGGATCCTTGGGCAGCGGGCGGCCGTCGGTGTAAATTTCGCGGAAAATGGTGCGCGACTCATATAAGATCACCATTTCTCCCGGAAATTGCATAATTTTGAAGGGCGAGGTCACGGCGTCTTTTTCGGGAGTACCGGAAGGAAGGCAGCGATTATTGGGGTCGTCACGGCCGCGGTTGTCGCGCCGCTCCTGGTACAGAGCCGCGGCCCAGGGCTGGAAGGGAACCTGGTCCGGCTTCAGGTCGGCGGCGATGTTGATCAGATACTTCAAGCCGTTCGGCAACCAGATGCCGGTAATATCGACATGGCCATCCTTGGTGCGAGGCGCGGGTGCGGACATGTCCGGCTTACCATCCTTAGTACGCGGGACGTTTTTGCTCGGATAATTTAGCCACTGCGCGGAAGCCGTCGTGGCAAGGAAGAGGACGGTCACCCAATATCGCATCGCTATTCTCCCACCAGGTGCTTCACATCTTTATTGTTTTCGCTGCAGATGAATTCGAGCAGCGTGGTATCGGGAAGCAAATGTTCGTGCTCGGTGACGGTGAAGGGGTGCAGAAAGGTTTTCGGATCGTCGATGGTGATCTGAATATCCAGATGGCCGATGTCGCGCCGGCGATACCGCTCGGTAACGTGTAGGTCTTCACTGTGCGGCGTTCCGGCGTTATCGAGCCAGGTTTTGTCGTTGAACCCCGCGCTTTCGATTACCAAAGTATCGCCGTCCCAGTGCCCGATCGAAAATCCCAGCCACGCCGAGTTCGGATCTTCAGGAAGCGAGCGCCCGTCGGTGAAGATCTGGCGGTAGGTGTTGAAGGCTTCGTACAGAATCACGACTTCATCCGGCGATTGGAGGATCTTGAACGGGTTGGGGACCGAATCGATTCTGGGAACCCCGGGCAACGTGCAATTGGCGTCGGGATCTTCCTTGCCATCGTTGGCCTGGCGCTGCGCCAACAAAGCATTGGCCCAGGCGCGCATGGGCATGGGCGTTCCATCCGCGCCGAGATACGTGAGATAGCTCAAATTATCCGGAGACCAAACGCCGGAGAGATCCGGCTTGCCATCGGGCAAGCGCTGGACGGGCGCGGTGAGGATGACTTTGCCGTCTTTACCGCGCGGAACGCCGGCTTCGGGATAATTCAGCCACTGCGCCATGCCGGCCTGCGTGGAAATCACAATTGCCGCTAGAAAGATAATTGTTCCTTGCAATTTACTGCCTCAATCCATAAACAAACAGGGAACTACCCGCCGAAATGGCAACATATTGCTTGCCATTCACGGCGAAACTCATCGGCCCGGCGGAGACCTGGCCGCCCACGGAAGCTTTCCACAACAGCTCGCCGTTGCGCGCATTCAGGGCCATGAAGTAGCCTTCGCGTCCGCCGACGAACAACAGGTCCGACGCCGTGGTGAGGATGCCGCTATCGGTAACGTCAGTCAGCTTGTAGTCCCATTTTCGCTCGCCGGTGAGTGGATCGAACGCGCGAATGGCGCCGTAGCCTTCCTCTTCCGCGCGATTGACGA
>JASIGB010000031.1:0-4335 GCA_030045355.1 Bryobacteraceae bacterium | reverse complement strand
ACCTGCTCGGGGAGAGTCTGAATTGCAACGTGGATGTCCGTTGGGACAGCGGCAACGAAGAAGGCCGTTTCGACGTGGTCTTTCATTGGGGACCAGTATCTTATTCACTGGAACCGCTGCCCGCCGTTGCCAAGCCCCGGCACAAGCTGACCAACAATCCGGCGCAGGCGTTATTTCTCAAGAAGATCGTCCCGCAGCTCCGCGGATTTCTCGCGGGGCGTCTGCCGGACTACATGATGCCCTCGGCGTTCCTGTTGTTGGAAGAGCTGCCGCTCACATCCAACGGCAAAGTGGATCGAGCGGCGCTTCCCGCCGCCAGTCAAATGCGAGCGTTGTCAGAGACCGAATACCTGGCGCCGCGCAATGAGGTGGAGGAGAAACTCACCGCCATCTGGTCGGAGGTGTTGGGCATCTCGCACATCGGCATTCACGATAATTTCTTCACGCAGTTGGGCGGGCACTCTCTCACGGCCACGCAACTTGTCTCGCGAGTGCGCGAGAGGTTCGGCATCGAACTGCCCATTCGCACGCTGTTCGAAGGCCCGACCATCGCGCGCCTTGCCCAAGCGGTGGAGGCCTGCCTGAAAGATCCGGCTCAATCCGCGGGGCCCCGCATGACCAGAATCACCCGAATGGACGCTTCCATCGAGGAAACCGAAGTCGACGTCAGCCAACTGTCCGACGATCAGGTGGAAGCGATGCTGGCCAAGTTGTTGACGGCCGAGGCCGGTCAATGAGTTCGGCTCCGAGCAGCGTTGGCAGACTCTCGGCGGCCGAGAAGCGCGCGCTCCTCGGCGAGCTGCTCGATAAGAAGCGCGCCGCCCGGCAGCCAGTCGTCTCCGAACCCAAACTGCGCCCAGTCTCTTTCTCGCAACGCCGCTTGTGGTTTCTCGATCAGTTGTCGCCCGGCACATCGTTTTACAACGTCGACTGCGTGCTCCCTTTGCCCGACCTGGGGATGAACGAAGAGGCGTTCGAGCGGGCCGTCCAGGAAATCGTTCGCCGCCATGAATCGCTGCGCACCGTGTTTGAAGCGGTGGACGGCGAGCCGATGCAAGTGATTCAGCCTGCGTCGCGAATCACCATGGAACGAATCGATTTGCGCCACCTTTCTCAGGCCGACCAGGATGCGGCAACGTTGCGCTGTGCTAACGCCATGGCGTCGCGTCCGTTCGATCTAGCGGTCGGACCGCTCATGCGCATCGCACTGGTGCATCGCAGCGACGGTCACATGATGATTCTGATCATGCATCACATCATCTGCGACGGCTGGTCCATGGGCGTATTCTTCAGGGAGTTCGTGGAGATTTACGGGGCATACCTGTCGGGCCGAGAGTCGCCGCTCGGCGAATTGACGATCCAGTATTCGGATTTCGCAGCCTGGCAAAGGCAGCTGTTGCAAGGAGCAGGCTTGGAGAAACTGCTCCACTATTGGAAAAACAAGCTGGATGGCATTCCCCTACTGTATCTTCCCTGCGACCACACCCGCCCTCCCGTGCAGACGTTTCGCGGCGCGTCCCGCAGGATCCAGATACCCAAGAGCGTTCTGGATCCACTCAAGGCAGTCGCCAAAAGTGGAGGCGCCACTCTTTTTATGGTCTTACTCACGGCCTTCAAGATCCTCTTAAGCCGGTATGCAGGACAAGACGACATCGCGGTGGGAACCTACATCGCGAATCGTAATCGCGCCGAGGTCGAACAACTAATCGGCTTCTTTGTGAACAGCTTGATCATGCGCACCGACCTGAGCGGCAACCCGCCGTTCCGGGAAGCGTTAGCGCGCGTCAAGGAGACGGCGTTGGGCGCGTACGCTCACCAAGACATGCCTTTTGAAACCTTGGTCGAGGTGTTGCAGCCGGACCGCGATCTCAGCCGGAATCCTCTGTTCCAGGTAATCTTTCAGCTTTTCAATGCCCCGAATGTGGAAATGGGGTCGGAAGAGTCTCAGCCCAATGCACCCCGAGTCGAGAAACGCAGCTCGACTTTCGATCTGGGTTTCAACGTGTGGGAAACGCCGGATGGACTGCGAGGCGCGATCGAATATTCGACCGACCTGTTCGAGCCGGAGACCATTGAACGAATGGCCGGCCACTATAACAACCTGCTGGAGAGCATTATTCTCGATCCCTGGACTCCGATCCAGCAGTTGCCCATGCTCTCGGAGCAGGAAATGCATCGGGCAGTCCACGAATGGAACGCTACCAGCGCCGCGCTGGATACCGGGCTTTCGGTGGTAGATCAGTTTCGAGCTCGCGTCGCAGAGCACCCCGAGAAGGTCGCGCTCATCTCGCGGGAACACCGGATCACGTACCTGGAATTGGCCGCTCGAGCCGGCGAACTCGCACGAAGCTTAGAAAGTCGCGGCGCCGGACCCGGCTGCTTGATCGGAATCTGCCTGGAGCGCTCGGTCGCGGCAGTGGTCGCGATGCTCGCCGTTTTTGAAACCGGCGCGGCCTACGTGCCGATGGACCCGAGCCATCCTGAGACCCGCCGAAAGTACATGGTGGAGGACGCCGGAATCTTCGGCGTGATCGACTCCTCCGGTTTCAGTGTCTGCCCTCGGGAACCTGCTTCGCACGCCGGCCTAGCCTACGTGATCTACACCTCAGGATCAACTGGACCGCCGAAAGGCGTCGCGGTGGAGCACCGCCAAATTTTAAACCGCCTGCGATGGATGTGGCGTGAGTATCCGTTCGCACCGGACGAAGTGGGATGCCTGAAAACATCCCTTACCTTCGTGGACTCGATTTGGGAGGCGCTTGGCGCGCTTTTGCAGGGAATCGCGACGGTGGTCGTCGATGAGCGCACCTCCGGGAATCCGCTGGAGTTGCTGCGAGTGCTGGCCGAACATCGGGTGACACGGTTGTGGCTGGTTCCGGCTTTGTTACGCGAGATGGTCCACGTTTTGGAGTCGGATGAGGAGTTACGCCGCAAACTGTTCGCATTGCGTTTTTGGGTCAGCAGCGGAGAAGCGCTCTCTCCACAACTGGGACGTCAGTTCGCCCGGCTGATGCCTGCTGCGACCCTCTACAATCTCTACGGGACTTCGGAAGTCTGGGACGCGACCTGGCAAGATCCGCGCCGCGACAAGACCTGGCCGGAACGCTGCTCTATTGGCCGGCCGATCGATGGCGTCGAGGCGTGGGTGCTGGATCGAGCCAACCGGCCCTCGCCGGTCGGAGCACCCGGCGAACTCGTGATCGGAGGCGCCGGCTTGGCGCGTGGATACCTGAACCGGCCGGAGTTAACGAACCAGAAATTCATGCCGCATCCATTTAAGCGAGAAGGCTTAGTGTTTCGTACCGGAGACGCGGCGCGTTATCTTCCCGACGGGCAGATCGAATATCTCGGCCGTCTGGACCGCCAGGTGAAGATTCGTGGGTTCCGGATTGAGCCGCGTGAGATTGAGGACGCGGTCATGGAGCACCCCGCAGTCCAAGAAGCCGCCGTGATCCCAGTAATGGGACCTGCGGGCTTGGAACTGGCCGCTTATGTAGCGCTGCTGCCCGACGAAACTGTGTCCGAGCCGGAGTTGATCGATCATCTCAGTAGCCGCCTGCCCTCGCACATGATTCCAGCAAGCTGGACATTCGTGGCGAAGATCCCGAAAACTACCAGCGGCAAGGTGAATCATTTGGCGTTGCCCGCGCCTGGACGCTCCCTAGGCGAGCGAGGTCGTCCGTTTCTGGCTCCGCGGACGCCCGCGGAAGAAACTGCCGTCGAACTTTACCAAGAACTCCTCGGACTAGAAACGGTCAGCGCCGACGCGCATTTCTTCCGGGAACTCGGCGGACACTCGCTTCTGGCTACGCGGCTAGCCTCGCGAATACGAAATCGGCTGGGCATCGAAATTCCACTGCTAGCACTCTTCGAAGCCCCGACGCCAGCTCTCTTGGCGCAAGTGCTGGATACCTACCAGAAGCCCGCCGGCGACGAGGAAAGCGCTAGCGCCAGCTAAACGCCGGTTCCGTGGAAGTTCACGTTGGCAGGACTGTCAGCTACAATGTTGCGTCCCTGCTCATCGCGATACCGCGCGCGAGAACCTGAACCCATTTCAGTTTCAGTACGGGTTCAAGCTACGCTTCTGAACTAGAACTCCAGGTCTACCGGCAAGCCCACGTAATTTTCCGCCAGGCTGGTCAACGCAGCGCGCGAACTAACGATGTAATCCAGATCGGTCAATTGACGCTTATAGTCAAACGGATTTTCGTCCGGGAAACGATGCAGGCTCTGCGTCATCCACCAGGAGAAACGCTGCGCCCGCCAGACGCGTTTGAGCACCGTATCGGAGTATTGGTTCAGCAGATCCGTTTTGCCGGTGCTGTAGAACGCGGC
>JASIGB010000297.1:0-12187 GCA_030045355.1 Bryobacteraceae bacterium | reverse complement strand
ACCCGCCGCACCCCAGCCGGTGGCGCTGCAAATCCTCCTGCACCACTTTCTGCATTTCGATCCAGTCGAACCCATGGTGCTGGCGGAACCGGCCGTCCTCGGCCGCTACCACCGCGTGTTGCAGATTCAGCGAGATCTCGGAGAGCGGCACGAACTCGTAGCGCTTGTGATAGGGCCGGTGCGCGCGCCAGGCCTCCACGCGGCGCTGGATCTGGACCATCGTGGTCCAAGGATCCACCCAGCGCAGCAGCACGATTCCGATGGCGCACATCGCATAGAATGCCAGCGCCGCCAGCGCCATCCACAACACGATTCTGCGGAGCAACTTCATTCTCTACCAATCTCGCACGCTATCATCAAACTTCCTATGAGCTTCATCTCCCATCTTGAATGCAGCGTTTGTTCAAAGCGCCGCGAGAACGCGCGGATCCACAGTCTCTGCGAATGCGGCGGCCCGCTGCTGGTGCGCTACGATCTCGCAACAGCAAGAACTTCCTTTACGCGTGACTCGCTGGCCTCGGCGCCGAACTCCATGTGGCGCTACTCTCCGATGCTGCCGGTTCGCGATCCCGCGCACATCGTCTCCCTCGGTGAGGGCATGACACCGCTGATTCACGCCGGACGTTTCGGCGAAAAGCTGGGCGTGAAGAATCTTTGGGTGAAGGACGAAGGCGTCAACCCGACGGGATCGTTTAAGGCGCGCGGCCTTTCCTGCGCCATCTCGATGTGCGTCGAGCTGGGAATGCGCAACGTGGCTATCGCCTCGGCAGGCAACGCCGGCAGCGCGTTGGCGGCCTACGCCGCGGCGGCTTCGCTCGATGCCTACATCTTCATGCCGCGCGACGTTCCGCAATCCAATTACACCGAGTGCCGTGCTTACGGCGCGCACGTCACATTGGTGGACGGGCTGATCAGCGATTGCGCCCGCCTGATCGCCGAGCGCAAGGACGCCGAAGGCTGGTTCGACATCAGCACTCTGAAAGAGCCGTATCGCATCGAAGGCAAGAAGACCATGGGCTATGAAGTGGCCGAGCAATTCGGCTGGACGCTGCCCGACGCCATTTTCTATCCCACCGGCGGCGGCGTGGGTCTGATCGGCATGTGGAAGGCCTTCGAGGAAATGGAAGCGCTGGGCTGGATTTCGAGCAAACGTCCGAAAATGATCGCGGCGCAGGCCGAAGGCTGCCAGCCCGTGGTGCGGGCGTTCGAGCAAGGCGAATCGAAGAGCGTGTTCTGGGAAAATGCCCATACGGTGGCGGCCGGTCTGCGCGTGCCGAAGCCTTTGGGCGATGCGCTTTCCCTCGCCGCCCTTCGCGCGAGCGGCGGCACGGCCGTGGCCGTCAGCGACGAAGAGCTTCTGGATTCGAGCGTCGCTCTGGCCGCCGGTACCGGGGTCTTCCCCGCGCCGGAGGGCGGCGCCTGCGTAGCCGCGCTCAAAAAGCTTCTGGCGAACGGTTTTCTGCATTCAGACGACCGGATTGTCATTTACAACACAGGAACCGGTTTGAAATACCTGGAGGCATTTTCCACCCGTTTCCCGCGATCTTCGGCGTCGGAGCACGATAAACTCGGCGGTCTGATTACTCCCCGTTAGAACGCTTTTTCGAGCGGATTTGCTTTTGACACTGCCGCTTGACTTTTGGGACACTAAAGGGGTGTTTTGGGAGTCAGCCCTTCCTCCCGGCTTCGGTCCTGCTGGTGCTTTCATGTCCGCGGTCGCGAACCTGCCTCTTCAGTTGTTTCCCAAAGAAGTGACGTCAAGGAGCCTAGTCAATGAAATTATTTGTGGGGAACCTCCCCTATGCGGCTACTGAAGCCGACGTAACGGAGTTCTTTTCGCAAGCGGGTGTCGCCGTCGACAGTGTGAACGTTATGCGCGATCGTTTTACCGGCGAGGCCCGCGGGTTCGGGTTCGTGGAAATCAACGACGATACCGCAGCCAATCGTGCCATCGAAGCCTGCAACGGCCGCGACCTGATGGGCCGCGCGCTGGTGGTGAACGAAGCCCGTCCCATGGTTCCGCGCGAAGGCGGAGGCGGGCGAGGCCCGGGCGGCGGTGGACGCGAGCGCCGCGGCGGACGTCCCGGCCGCTAGCCGGGCACAGGGCGGAGCCGCCCTCGATGCAGTTGAGAAATTGCTTGCGGTCCGCTCCGTTGTGCCGGCATTCGGAAGACCGCATCATTCTCCCAACAGTTTCGCGATCGCGTTCGCATCATTCGGAACTACTACCGGACGATTGCCGAACTTTGCGTCGATCTTCCGGCCGTCGGGATCCTTGAGTTCGCCGGTGTGATAGCGGTAAATGTAATCTGGGTCCTTCAGCAGGTTCCCGGTCAGGACCGCCACTACGTCTTCGTCCGGGCGAATGGTTCCCGCCGCGGTCAGTTTGCGAATGCCGGCGAGCGTTGAGGCTGACGCTGGCTCGCAGCCGATGCCGCATTGTCCGATCACGGCCTTGGCGTCGGCGATCTCCTGCTCGCTCACCTTTTCCACGGCGCCGTTGGTCACCGTTAGTTCGTGGAGCGCCTTGGGCCAGGAAACCGGATCGCCAATGCGGATTGCGGTGGCGAGCGTCTTGGGTTCGGCGACCGCACGGAACTCGGACTTGCATTTCATGAATTTGTAAAACGGCGCGGCGCCTTCGGCCTGAATCACGGCCAGGTGCGGCATCTTGTGAATGAACCCGAACTGGCACAGCTCGCGCAGCGCTTTTCCGAAGGCCGACGTGTTGCCGAGATTGCCGCCGGGCAGCACGATCCAATCGGGTGGATTCCAATCGCGCTGGTCCAGCATTTCGAAGATGATCGCCTTCTGGCCTTCGATGCGGAACGGGTTGATGGAATTAAGCAGGTAAATGCCCAGGCGGTCGGCCAGCATGCGCACCAGCGCGAGAATCTGATCGAAGTTCGCCTCCACTTCCAGCGTCCGCGCGCCGTATTCGAGCGCCTGCGCCAGCTTGCCGTAGGAAATGTTGCCGTGCGGGATGAAGACGATGGAATCGAGACCCGCGGCGCTGGCGTAAGCGGCCATCGAGGCCGAGGTGTTGCCGGTGGAAACGCAGGCGACGCGCGGGCGATCCAGGCGAACGGCCTGCGTGGCGCCGCAGGTCATGCCGTTGTCCTTGAACGAGCCGGTGGGGTTGAAGCCCTGGTGTTTGAACGTGATGCGGTCCAGGCCGCCGTACTGCGCCGCGCGCGGCGCATCGAGCAAGGGCGTGTTGCCTTCGCGCAAAGAAACCACCTGATGATGATGGCCGTCGAACGGCAGCAACTCGCGGTAGCGCCATACGCCGCTTTGTTCCAGCACGGTGTTGGACATGCGCCGCTCGCGCCATAGCTTCTTCAGGGCCGCGGCATCGGCACCCTCCTCGGTGAACACTACTTCGAGCAGCCCGCCGCACTCGGGGCAATTGTAGATCGCTTCGTCGATCGGATAGCGCGCGCGGCATTGCCGCTCGAAACACGCCAACTCAGCTAGCA
Organism: Bryobacteraceae bacterium; assembly: GCA_030045355.1. Taxonomy (GTDB): domain Bacteria; phylum Acidobacteriota; class Terriglobia; order Bryobacterales; family Bryobacteraceae; genus Palsa-89. Next base: position 8,708 of record JASIGB010000297.1, on the reverse strand, counting down.
TGATAAAAGTATCGCGAATATGCTGTCGGTTTGTCTTGAGAGGGGCAAGGTATTGGTGCGCGAACAGGCGCGGCCGCGGAGGCCGCAAGGTTTCGCGCTGATTCGCCTGCTGTATGGGGGCATCTGCAACACCGATATTGAGTTGCAGCGCGGTTATTACGGGTTTGAGGGAACGCCGGGCCACGAATTCGTGGGCCAAGTGGTGGATGCCGATGACGCCCGCTGGATCGGTGAACGCGTAGTTGGAGAAATCAACTTAGCCTGCGGAAAATGCGAATGGTGCGCGCGAGGCCTCGGCCGCCATTGCCCGGCACGTACCGTGCTCGGGATCGTGAAGCAGCCGGGCGCGTTCCGCGAATTCCTTACGCTGCCCGAACGCAATTTGCGGCGCGTGCCGCGGGAGATTCCCGACGAGCAGGCTGTCTTCATCGAGCCGCTGGCCGCGGCCTGCGAAATCCTGGATCAGGTGAAGATCCCGCGCGGAGCGCCGGTGGCCGTGCTGGGCGACGGGAAGCTCGGGCTGTTGGCCAGCCAGGTGCTGCAGGCACACGGCGCCCGAGTGCATCAATACGGCCGGCACAAGGAGAAGCTGCGAATCGCGGAAACCGCCGGGGTGAGCACCGAGATCGCGAAAAAGCTACCCGCAGCCAAATACGAATTCGTGGTGGAAGCCACTGGATCGAGCGAGGGGCTGCAGCAAGCCGTGCAGATGACGGTGCCGCGCGGAACTGTCATCATGAAATCAACCGTGCATGGATTGGTGGCGCTCGATTCGGCGCCGGTGATCGTAAATGAAATCACGCTGGTCGGCTCGCGCTGCGGGCGCTTCGAGCCCGCGCTGAAGCTGCTTCGAACGCGCCAGGTGCATGTGGATAAGATGATATCGGAAGTGTTGCCGTTGGGAAGCGCGGCGAAAGCGTTTCGAGAAGCGGCAAAACCGGGAGTTTTGAAGGTACTGTTGCATGATTAAGTTTCACGCCGCCGCCGCGCTCGCGGCCGCGGCTTGTACGCTCGCGGCATCCACGCCCCAATACGGCTATCGAGTGGTCCACGCTTATCCGCACGACATCAATGCTTTCACCGAAGGCCTGGAATATCGCGCGGGATATTTGTACGAGAGCACCGGACTGAATGGCCGCTCCTGGCTGCGCAAGGAAAATCTCGAGACCGGAAAGGTTTTGCAGCAGATCGATCTGGACTCGCAATATTTCGGCGAAGGCATCACCATTTTGAACCAGCAGATCTTCCGGCTCACCTGGCAGTCGCAGATCGGGTTCGTTTACGATCAAGCGAGCTTCCGGCTGAAGCGAACGTTCAACTATCCGGGCGAAGGCTGGGCGATGACCAACGACGGCCAAAACATCTACATGGACGACGGGACGTCGCAGATTCGCGTGTGGGACCCGTACACGCTGCAAGAGAAGCGGCGCATCACGGTGCGCGATCACGGCGTGCCGGTGGACATGCTGAACGAACTGGAATGGGTGCGCGGCGAGCTTTACGCCAATATCTGGCAGACGGACCGCATCGCGCGCATCTCGCCGGTGGACGGGAGTGTGCTGGGCTGGATCGATTGCGCGGGATTGTTGAGCCCCAGCGATCAAACAGGCGGGGAAGGCGCTGTTTTAAACGGAATCGCCTATGATGCTTTGGGCGACCGGCTGTTCGTCACCGGAAAGCTTTGGCCGAAAGTTTTTCAAATCACGCTGGTGCGCAAGAATGCTCAGCGAAAGAGCCGGTGAACCTGGCTCTTTAGCTTCGCGTACCAGGATGCCTTGGCTTCGCCGGGGCCGGAAGCAGCCGTGTTCGCGGCGAGCGATGGAGCTTCCGGTTTCGCCGCGGGATCGTAAAGCTCGCGATTGACCATGTGGATGCGGTAGCTGTCGAACGCGTAGGTTTTGCGGTACCAGTGGCCGTCGTCGCCTTCCACCACCACGGAAAAACTCGGATCCGCGGCGCTGTTCACCTCCACCGGATAATGCCCGACCACGTTGCGCTCGATATACGCGGTCTCGTAGCGGTGGTGGCGCAGGCTCCAGACGAAGACGCGGAAGCTGTCGAATTCGTAGGGCTGGTCGCCCTTGGTGATGGTGGTCCAGAGCCAATCGTTCTTCACTTGATCGCCGTCGTGGACCTGGGTGAGCGGAAAGTACGAAGTGATGCGATGGCCCTCGGCGTACTGAGCCACTTCATCGGGAATCGCCATGCTGAGCGCGCGCGTCAGCACCCATCCCACTTTGCCGTCGTGTGTGCGCACCAGGCTCCAGTCCTCCATGGGGATGGGCGCGGGGGGAACGACGGGCGCGGGAGGAGGCGCCGGCGGTTCCGGTAGCTTGGGCACCGAAAGAGCGACCCAATTGTCCGGCGGCTTGGGAGCGTCCGGAAGAGGCGGCGGCTTCACGCGAGTGGACGTAGCGGTTTTCTTGGGCTTTTTGCGCTTGGGAGCGGGTTTGGCCGGCGGGGCCACAAAAAAATCGTCATGCTGCACGCGCGGCGTGAGTTTGTGCGCCAGCACGTCCACTTTGCCGTTCTCGGGGATTTGCGCGAAGCTCGGCGAAGTCCGGTTCGGCTCGGTGTGCATGTTGAGCGCTTCAAATACACCGGCCTGTCCCTGCGATTGCTGGTGCGCGGCGCTCGAGGACATGGCGTGCAGTTCGTCCATTTGTTGCGGGCTCAGAAGCTGGCGCAGATCGGTCCAGCCTTCCAGTCCTTGCTCGTTGCGGACTTTGACGAGGCGATGTTTGTATTCGATGATCGCGAGCTTGTCGCCGTGTTTCACCGCACCTACGACCGAGGAGCGAACCGCGAGGTCGCGGCGCAGATTGAGCGTTGCCGGACCGACGTAGGCTTCCCCGAGCGACGCCGGCGGGCGCGGTTTATCGGCACAAGAGACGAGGAATGCGACGAGGCTACAACAGATGAGAGCGCGAGTCAAAGTCACGAGCGCTGTTGATAGTGTATCAGTAATGGCCCAGGAAACCGATGCTCGAACGGTGGAATTTTATTGCCCGCGCTGTCATGCGCCCGTAACGGATCCCTTGGTTTGCGGCGATTGCTCGGCGATCATCTGCCGGAGGTGCGGCGCGCCACTGGAAAAAATCGACGAGCTGGGAATCGGCTAAGGAACCTGGTTTAAGGAACCCAGGTGCGAAGAAACTTGGTTGGGTCCTGGGGTTCGATTTCAAAGGGTGCGGCGCCCGCTGGGATCAACCACGCTTCGCCTTCGCGGAAGGGCCGGCCGCCGATGGTTCCCATGCCGCTGATGAAGATGACGACGTGGAAACGCGAGGGCTCGGGCTTATAGAGCAAGCTCGAATGGGTGAGCGCGAGCTCAGTGTGGAAATACTCGCAGTCGATGGGGAGCATCTGCGGTTTGGGCGAGCTGGCTTCGAGGAGCGAAACCTCGACTGCTTTGTCCAGGTGCAGCTCGCGCGGGCGGCCGTAATCGTAGAGCCGGTACGTGATGTCAGAGTGCTGCTGGACTTCGCAGAGCGCGAGGCCGCCGCCGATGGCGTGGACGCTGCCGGCGGGGATAAAGAAAGCGTCGCCCGCCTGCACGTCGATCCAATTCAGCAAGTCTTCAATCTCGCCGCTCAGCGCCGCTTCGCGCAGGCGCTCGCGCGTGATGGTTTCGCGGAAGCCGATGGCCAGACGCGCGCCCGGATCGGCGCGCATCACGTACCACATTTCGGTTTTGCCGCGTGAGTTTTCGTGCTCGCGAGCGTATTCGTCATTGGGGTGCACCTGGACCGACAGACGGTCCGAGGTGAAGACGAGCTTGACCAATAAAGGTAGATCGGCTTCGAACCAGACTTCGCCGATTTTCTTGTCAGCGACCGGGTACCAGGGCAACAGATCCGTCGTACCCCACACTTTTTCGAGGAATCGCGTGGGGAGACGGACTGGATTAGCGCTCACGAATGAAGCGGTCCAGGCGATCGAGACCGCGCTCGAGTTCTTTCATCGAAGTCGCGTAGGAGATGCGGATGTGCTCCGTGGTTCCGAATGCCTCACCGGGGACGACCGCGACGTGCGCATCCGAGAGCAGCTTTTCGGAGAATTCGAGAGCCGAGGTGATACCGCCGCGGAAACCGGTCGAGACGTTGGGATAGGCGTAAAAGGCTCCGCGTGGTTCAGCGATCTTGACGCCGGGGATGGCGCGCAGCCGCTGGATCACGAAATCGCGGCGGCGGCGATACTCGGCGAGCATGACCGGAATGGAATCCTGCGGGCCGCGCATGGCTTCGATGGCGGCCTTCTGCGCGATGGACGTGGGATTGGACGTGGTGTGGCTTTGCAGCTTCAGCATCGCGTCGATCAGCGGCTTGGGCGCGAGCGCGAAACCGACTCGCCAACCGGTCATGGCGTAAGTTTTCGAGAGCGAACCGGCCACGACGACGTTGTCCTTCGCGCCGGGCATGGCGGCGATGGAGAACGGCTCGCTGTCATAGAGGAAGCGGCAGTAGCACTCGTCGGTCATCAACTGGACGCCGCGCTTGGCGGCGAGATAATAGATCTTTTCGAACTCCTCGCGGCTCAAAACGCTGCCGCTAGGGTTGCAGGGCGAGTTGATGATGATGAGTTTGGTCTTGGCCGTGATCTTGCGCGCGATATCGTCGGCGGTGTAGGTGAAACCGCTCGCTTCATCGGAATCGACGAAGACGCACTGGCCGCCGGCGTAATTGACTACATCCTTATAGGTGACCCAATAGGGAACGGGGATGATGACTTCGTCGCCCTCTTCGACCAGCACTTGCATCAAATTGAAGATGGCGTGTTTGCCGCCGACAGTGACCAGGCACTCGCCGGGCTTGTAGTCCGTGCCGTAATCGTCATGATGGCGCGCGCAAATCGCCTGCTTGAGCTCCACCGTTCCGCCGGTGGGCGTGTACTTGGTGAAATTGGCGTCGATGGCGTCGATGGCGGCTTTCTTGATGTTGTCGGGCGTCGGGAAGTCGGGCTCTCCGGCGCTGAAATCGACGACGTCGACGCCTTCGCGGCGCAGGCGGTCGGCTTCGGCCGCGACCTTCATGGTGGAGGATTCGCTGATGAGCGAGATGCGTTGTGCGAGATCGAGTGTTGCGGTCATGAAACGGTTATGCTTCTCCAGTTTCCTCGCGTGTGGTGTGAGCGAGGAGTCTCTTCTTTAGTCTAACCTCGATCGGGGGCGGCACGAGACCGGCGATGTTGCCGCCGAGGCGGATCACTTCTTTCACCAGGCGCGAGCTGATGAATGAGTGCGCCTCGCCGGCCATGAGGAAAACAGTTTCGATTTCGGGGCGCAAGCGGCGATTCATCAGCGCCATCTGCAATTCGTATTCGTAATCGGAGACGGCGCGAATGCCGCGCAGGATGACGCTCGCGCCGCATTCGGCCGCGTAATCGACCAGCAGGCCGCCGAAGGATCCGACCTCGACGTTGGGAAGCTCGCGTGTGACTTCGCGCAGCATTTCGATGCGCTCTTCAAGGCTGAAGAGCGGGCGTTTTTCGTCGTTGCCCAAGATGGCGACGATCAGGCGATCGAAGAGGGCCGAGCCGCGCTGGATCAAATCCAGGTGGCCGTTGGTGATGGGATCGAAGGAACCGGGGTAGATGGCTACCACGGTGGCGGGTTTGGGTCTCAAAACGGCCAGTTTAGCAGGTTGCGACGGAGGACAACACGGGCGCGAGGCGTGAAATGGGGCGGGGGAGAGGCATGTGGGGGTGCGGTGATTTTTTTCGCCGCAAAAGGCGAAGTTGCGGCGAAGGCGGGAGGGAAAGTGAAAAGAGGCAATCGGTTCGAAAATAACTCCGGAAGCCAGGGATCGCGTGAGGCGAGCGGCGTAAGCGGTTGATGGGAAGCGGGTGACAGGTAAGACGGGAGCGTGACCGGTTGAGCAAATTGGCTCAAGAATCGGGGGAAACTCGCACAGGCTTTCCCGTGCATCGACGCCAATTGCAAGCTTTCCTGGCCGCTGACTTGCTCGGTTCCAGCAGAGGCGAACATGTCGCAGAAAAGGATTGCCATCATCGGCGGCGGGATCGCGGGACTTTGCGCCGCGGTATATGCACGAAAATGCGGCTACGCTGCGGACGTTTATGAGATGGGCCACATGGCGGGGGGCCTGGCGACGAGCTGGCGCAGAGGCCCGTACACCTTCGAGAACTGCCTGCACTGGCTGCTTGGGTCCAATCCGCGGCGTAATATGTATGCGCGCTGGCAGGAGGTGTTCGATATCGGCAAACTCCAATTCGTGGACCAGGAAGAATACGCGCGCGTGGAAACCGAGGACGGCCGGTCCCTGGTTCTCTACACTGACGTGGAGCGCCTGGAAGAGGAGCTTCTCCAGCACGCGCCGCAGGACGCCGCCGAGATCCGCAACCTCGCCTTCGCGGTCCGGCGGCTGGCGAAGATCCCGGTGCCCGATCCTGACGAGCCGCTCACGCTGCTACGTACCCTGCCCGCTCTCCCGTTGATACGGCGGATGTCGCGCATGAGCATCGAGGAATACGGCCGGCGGTTCACGCACCCGCTGCTCAGGAAGCTCTTCGGTGAAGGCCAGTTGGCTCAGCTCTCGGCGATTGCGTTCCTGTTTTCGCTGGCGTGGATGAGCGACCGCAATGCGGGATACGCGATCGGCGGATCGCAAGCCATCATCCAACCTATCGTGGCGAACCTTCGCAAGCTAGGTGGGAATCTGCGGCTGGGGGCGCGAGTGGAGAAGGTTGTGGTGGAGAACGACACCGCGACCGGGGTGCAACTGGCGGGCGGCGAGACGATGCCGGCGGATTGGGTGATCTCCGCCGCGGACGGACACGCGACCATTTACGGGATGCTGGGCGGCAAATACGCGGACCAGGCCATTGAGCAAGCCTTCCACACTTTGAAGCCGTTTCCGTCCTATGTGCAGGTTTCGCTAGGCGTGGCGCGCGACCTATCCGAGCAGCCGGCGATCGTGACGGTGCTTCTGGATACTCCGATCGCGCTGGAACCAGCGCTGGAAGCAGGCACGGAGCTGTCCGAGGCATCATTCCGGTTCTTTCATTTCGATCCCACGTTTGCGCCGGCGGGAAGGACGGCGGTGATTTGTTTTCTCCCGACGCAAAATTTCGAGTATTGGACCGAGCTGGAGAAGCGCGATCCGGCGAGCTACCTGGCGGAAAAACATCGCGTGGCGGAAGTTGTGATCGAGATTTTGGAACGCAGACTGCCGGGCATACGCGAAGCGATCGAGGTGCGGGATGTATCGACGCCCGCTACGGTGATCCGCTACACGGGCAACTGGAAGGGCAGCATGGAGGGCTGGCTGCTGACGCCGGAATCCGGGCTGCGTGGGGTGCCCAGGGAACTCGCGGGCTTGCGGCGATTTATGATGATCGGGCAATGGGTGATGCCGGGTGGAGGGCTGCCATCTGGGCTGATCACTGCGCGGAGCGCAATTCGGGCGATCTGCAAGGAAGATCGTGTGCCATTCCCGCCAGGAGCGGGGCGCCAGGGTCGAGCGGCGTAAAGACCGAGCGGCATAACGTCAGATGCCGGCGTACCAGGCGTAGCCGAACTCCGGAGACACGGAGCCGAGGCCTTTGCCGAAGGATTTCAGATCGTCCGTGACGGTGAGGCGGGCGAGGTACTTGACGCTCTTATAGCCGAGCTGGCGGGGAAGGCGAAGGCGCAGAGGGCCGCCGAAGGGGACGGGCAGATCGGCGCCGTTCATGCCGTGAGCGAGCAGAGTCTGCGGGTGCAGGGCGTCGGCCATATCGATGCTTTCCCACACGCCGCGTTGGAAGGAGCGGTAGACGACGTAGCGGGCCGGAGGGAGTGCACCGGTGAGATGAAGAAGGTGAGCGAGCGGCACGCCGGTCCATTGCGCGACGTAAGACCAGCCTTCTTCGCAGGCGATTTCGGTGATCTGGCTGCGCGTGGGTAAAGCGCGGAGTTCGGCTAGCGAGAACAACGCGGGACGCGCGACCAGGCCGTCCACCTGGAGACGCCAATCCTTAAAGCCGTTGGCTTGGAGGCGGTCGAAGTCGCTGCCCAAGGGATCTACTTCGTTCGCGAATGGAGGATGCGAAATCTGGCCGGGAGCGAACTCGCGCGCGAGCGAGTGGCGGGTGAGCAAACGCTGGGCGGCATAGGTGAGCGTTTCGCCGGGGCCGTAGAAACCGCCGGAATCGGGAGGGATGAGGCCGTAGCGCCGGGCGAGTTTGGCCGCTACGGTGAGTCCGGAAGCGCCCGCGGCAACGGCGAGCGATCCAGTAATGAGCTTGCGGCGCGAGAGGTTATTCATCGTGACTCCAGAGCATGTCCGGTGATCATGGCGCGCATGCGGGCGCGGAATCCCGTAATCGCAACCATGACGATGTGGAGCAGAAAAAACGCCGCGAGCAGGATGGAGATGAAGAAATGCAGAGTGCGCGCGGATTGGCGTCCTCCGAGCAGGGTGACGGCGTGGGGAAAGGCGGAGTCGATCGCCGGCGAGAGGGCGAGCCCGGTCCAGATGACGAGCGGGAAGAGGACGAAGATCACGGCCAGGTAAGTGAGCCGCTGCAGCACATTGTAGGAGGCGGCATCGGTGTCGCGCGGCGATTTGAGTTTCGCCAGAATCGTGCGCCAGGAAAGATCGCCGCGGCCGGGCAGCAGATTTTTGCGGAAATGGCCGCGGAGCGATCCGTAAATGAAGTAAAGCAGGCCGGTCAACACGGCGAGCCAGGCGGCTTCGAAATGCAGG
>JASIGB010000296.1:0-4005 GCA_030045355.1 Bryobacteraceae bacterium | reverse complement strand
GGGGCCACACATAATTATAGGGCGTCGTAATCAACGATCGTGCGGCGTTCGCCGTTGCCGATGGAAAAATCGGAATGATCGTCAGAGCGCACCTGGACGATTGTGCTGGTCCAGTTGCCGCGTGACCCTGATAGTATTCTGTGGTGAGGCGGCCGTCGGCCAGTGAGCCGAAAGCAGAACGAAGCGTTTCGATACGCTGTCCCAGCGAGTTGTAGCGATGCAGAGGCCGGTTCATAGGATTCGATCAGGTTGCGCGCTCGTCGTACTGGAAATCGACGCGTTCACGAGAGCGCCGTTGCTGTCGTGGAAGAGCAGTTCGGCGGGACGGCCGGCTGCATCGTGGATGGTGGCAACGATGGCCGCGTTGGGCGCGGAGTAGAAGATTGGGCCGCCTTCGACCGCATAGCCGTAATGAAGTGGCCCGCGGCACGTGATGGCGCCGTCGGGACGGAACTCGACCACGCCGCGGTCCATTTTATCGACCCAGGTGCGATGCAACTCGGCGCTGCGGGCGGGGCCGCGGAGGTCCCATTTCGCGCGCCCGGCCATCAGTCCGTCCGGAGCGCGACCATCGGATCGGTGCGGGCGGCGGTGAGCGCGGGGATGACCGCCGCGGCAATGGAACAGGCGGCGAGTAGCGCGGCTACGATAGCGATGGTGAACGGATCGCGCGGCGGCGTTTCAAACAGCATCGCCTGGAGCGAGCTTCCGATGAGGAGCGAACCGGCGATGCCGAGCGCGGCTCCGGCGAGCGTAAAGCGCAGGGCCGACCGTAGCACCAGCGTGGCGATATTGGCGGGCGCGGCTCCGAGGGCGATGCGAACGCCGATCTCCTGCGTGCGGCGGGCGACGAGGAAGCGGATCAACCCATAGAGTCCCGTGACCGCGAGCAGCAGCGTGATGGCGGCAAAGAGGCTGAACAGAATGGCATGAAAACGTTGTGGCACGGCAAAGTCGCGCACACGATCCTGCATGGTCATCACATCCACGGGGACGTCCGGATCGAGCGCATGGACCTGATCGCGCAGCCAGGATTCGAGGAACTGGGAGCGCAGGGGGCTGCGGATGGCAATCGCGATGTGGCGGCCGGTGATGCCTCGAAGCCAGAAGTCGGAGTACTGGTCGCGATCGATATAGAACTCGGGATCGGGCGCGCTGGCGAGCCCGGAATTACGAACGTCGGCGGCGACACCGACGATGGTATAGGTTCCCGAATTGGAAAGCGTGAGCCGCTGGCCGAGAGGATTTTCCCCGGGCAGGAGCTTGCGCGCGAGTGCTTCATTCAAGATGATCACCGGCCCGGCGTGAACGTCGGACGCGTCGAAAGGGCGGCCTTGGAGCAGCCGCACGTGGAACGTTCGGAAATAGCCGGACGAGACGGCGCGCCAGGGCACCATGCCGCCGACGCCGCGATCGAACGGCGGGTGTCCGGCAACGTGGAGCACGAAAAAGGGCATGGAGCGAGTTTGGCCGCCGGGAGGGATGGAGTCGGCGAGCGCGATGCTCGCGATGCCGGGCTGGCTGCGCAGGCGCTGGTCGAGACGCTCGGAAAACGCGCGAAGTCGAGCGGAGTTGTAGCTCGCGCCGAGGGTGAATTGCGCGGTGACGAGGTGCTCGGCATCCAGGCCGAGCGGCACGCTTTCCAGTTTCCACAGCGTGCGAAGCATCAGGCCCGCGGCGGTTAGCATGATGAGCGATCCGGCGATTTGCAGCGCCACCAGCGCGTCGCGCAGCGAGGTTCGGCGAAGCGATGTCGCGCGCCATCCGGTGAAGACTTCGAGCGTTGGCTGGCGGAAAGAGGGGAGCGATCCGAAGAGCAGGCTGCTTGAGAGCGAAAGCAGCGCGGCGAACGCGAAGATACGCGGGGAAAAGTGGACTTCGGTGAGTCCGGGGATGCTGTCGGGCGCGGCGAGCAGGATGAGTTTCAGAAGCAGGAATGCGAGCGCGCAGCCGAACAAGCCGCCGCAAAAACCCAGAACGACGTTTTCGGTGATGGCGTGGCGGGCCAGCCGCAGCCGGCCTGCGCCGAGAGCCTGGCGCATGGCGAGTTCGCGCTGCCGGCTGGTGGAGCGGGCCAGCAAGAGGCTGGAGATATTCATGCAGGCGAGCAGGAGCACCGCCAGGACGGCGAGCAGCAGCACCCAGGAGGTGCGGCGGCGGTCGCCCGATTGCCAGTCGCGCAACGCGCGAACGCCGATGTGGATTTCATTCTTGTAGGCGACGGGCGCGCCTGCAGCATCGCGCTGGAGTACGGGCTGGAGAGCGTCCACGGCTTGCGCGGGAGTCCAGCCGGGGCGTAAACGCGCGAAGGTGCGGAGCGTCATGCCGGCGTTGGGAAATACTTGCGCGGCCTCGTTCAGTTGCATGGGGAGCATGACGTCGAAGCGGCCGAGGGTCGGCATCACGAAATCGCGCGGCAGGACTCCGATGATGGTGACGGGCGCGTTATCGAGCGAAAAAGTGCGGCCCAGAACGTTCGGCTGTCCCGCGTAGCGCGATTGCCAGAAGTTGTAGGAGAGCAGAGCGGTTAAGGGCGCGCGGAATCGATCCTCGGTGCGCGTGAAATTGCGGCCGATCAATGGTTGGACGCCGAAGAGCGGAAGATAAGTGGATTCGACGCGCACGCAAGCCAGACGTGCAGGGTTGGGCTCAGTGAGATCGCAGGGTTGATCGCCTGGGTACATCGCGGTGACGGCTTCGAACGCCGGAATGTTGCCGCGCCAGTACAGATAATCGAAGCCAAAGAGGAACTCGCGCGTTTCGATAGGCGCCTTGATTCCGTAGGCGACGATGCGATCCGGATCGCGGTAGGGTCCGGAGCGGAAGAGGACGCCATCTACCACGGTGAAGACCGCGGTGGTGGCTCCAATGCCGAGAACGAGAATAAAAAGCACCGCGAGGGAGAAGGAGGGGTTGCGGAAGAGCTGCCGGACGGCCTGATGAAGATCCTGAAGCACGCTTTCCAAGAACGGGACAATGTGAAAGCGGCGCGTGTCTTCGAGGACCAGCGTGGCGTTGCCGAATTTCTTGCGCGCGGAGTCACGGGCCTGGGGGTCGCTGAGGCCACTCTGTCGCTCGAGCGCGGCGCGCATCGCGATGTGCGACTCGATTTCCTCGGCGATCTCGGCATTGACGCGCGAGCGCCGGAACAAAGTACGCCAGAATCGTTGCGTCCTTGCCGGTTTCATACAAACCTCAGGATGCGTGTTACACCTTTGGAGACGCTTTCCCAGTTGGATTGCGCCTGTTCCAGGCGCTCGCGGCCGCCCGGGGTGAGTTTGTACACACGGGCTCGGCGGCCGTTTTCAGTTTGAACCCAGGAGGCCTTGACGAATTTATCGCGCTCCAGGCGGTGCAGGGCGGGGTAGAGCGAGCCCTCCTCCACGCGCAGCAGTCCTTCGGAGACGCTTTGGATGTGGAGCGCGATGCCGAAGCCATGGTTGGGACCGCGGGCGAGCGTTTTCAGGATCAACAGGTCGAGGGCGCCGAGGAGCGCGTCGAAGGAGCGGGCCATGCCCTAGATATCTAGCATAGGTGTCTAGGTGAGTCAAGCCCCGGACGAGCGGATCGCGATACAGTTGTATATGGCTCTTAGCTGTTAGCTATTGGCCATCGGCTACGGCGATTGGCGATGAAAGTAGCGGCACTCTTGCTTTTGGGAACTGTGGCGGTGTGGGCCGCGACGGTGGACGACACCATCGCGCTGGGCCGCAAGGCACTGGCTAACGACGGCGTGGCCACGGCGTGGAGGCTGGCGCAACAGGCCCTTCAAGACGCGCCGGATTCCGCCATGGCGCACGAGTTTGCCGGTGAAGTGCACTTCCGGCGCGGGGAAATCGGCCAAGCGGACGAGGAGTTCAAGAGCGCGGTGGAATGGAACCCGCGCCTGGCCCTGGCGTGGTTCGAACTGGGCCGCGTGGCCGACTGCGCGGCGATGAACAAGACGGCGGTGGAGGATTTGCATCGCGCCTACCAACTGGACCCGAACAATCCGCGTATTTTGAG
>JASIGB010000295.1:0-5934 GCA_030045355.1 Bryobacteraceae bacterium | reverse complement strand
ACCGGAATGATTTCCGAGATCATGCCGAAGGCGGGGAGCACGACGATGTAGACTTCCGGGTGCCCGAAGATCCAGAAGTAATGCTGCCAGAGCAGCGGTGCGCCGCCTTGGGAAGGATCGAAGAAATGAGCGAGCGCCAGGCGATCGGCGAGAAGCATGACAAGCGCGGCGGCGAGGGCGGGGAGCGCGAAGACGATCATGAGGGAGGTGATCAGGACGCTCCACACGAAAAGCGGAACCAGGCGCATGGTCATGCCGGGGGTGCGTTGGGTGGCGATGGTGACGATGAGATTGATGGCCGAGCCGATGGATCCTGCCGTGACCATCAGGAGTGCGAGCGCCCAATAGTTGATGCCCGGGCCGGGCGAAAACGGCTTTTCGCTGAGCGGGGCGTAGCTGAACCATCCCGCGGCGGGGGCGGCGCCGGAGGCGAAGCTGTAATAGAGCAGCAGGCCACCGAAGAATTGCAGCCAGAAGCTCAGCGCGGCCAGGCGGGGCAGCGCGGTTTCATTGGCGCCGATCATCAGCGGGACCAGATAGACAGCGAACCCTGTAAGGATGGGCATGGCGACCAGGAAGATCATCGTGGTGCCGTGCATGGTGAACATCTGGTCGTAGAGTTCGGGCGTGACGAGCTTGAGGCGCGGGGCCGCGAGTTGCGCGCGCATCACCATGGCTTCCATGCCGCCGGCCAAAAAGAAGATGAGCGCCGAGAGCATATAGAGGATGCCGACCCGCTTGTGGTCGATGGCGCAGAGCCAGGCGGTCATTGCGGCAGTCTTCGCTTCGCTCATCGCAGGCTCTCCAAGTAGGCAAGCAAGGCGCGGGTTTCATCCGGGGAGAGCTGCGTCGAAGGCATGCGATTGCCGGGCTTGGCGGCCTGGGGATCGGTGAGCCAGAGGGTCAGATTCGCGGGCGTGTTGGGCGCGATGCCGCCGCCGAGGGTTTCGTGCGTCGCCAAGTGCGCGAGGCTCGGTCCTTTGCCGGAGCTAGGAGCGGTAGCGGCGACGGTGTGGCAATCGGCGCATTTCTTGGATTGGAACAGGAGCGCGCCGCCGGCGGCGAGTCCGGAGGGCGGGGGTGAAGGCGCGGCCTGGCGGCGAATCCAGGCCTCGAAGTCCGATTGGCTGTCGGCAATCACGCGGAAACGCATCCAGGCGTGCTCGGCGCCGCAGAACTCCGAGCAGGCGCCGGCGTAGACGCCGGGCGAATCGGCCTCCAGCCAAATGTAGCCCCAGCGTCCGGGGATGGCGTCCATCTTGCGCGCGAGCTCAGGCGCCCAGAAATCGTGAATCACGTCGGACGATTCGACGCGGGCGCGCAGGCGGCGGGAGGTGGGGATGTGGATGTCCCAGGTGGTCAGGACGCCATTGGGGTAGCGGGCTTCCCACCACCATTGATGGCCGGTGATGACGATATCGGGGGAGCGCGGCGAGTCCTGCGGCGCGTCGATGAACACCATGGCGCGAACGGTGACAACGAATAGCCCGGTGACGATGGCGATGGGGACAACGGTCCAGAGAATTTCGAGGCGCGGCGAGCCGTAGATCTGGCGCGGTTCAGGGGCGTCATTAGACAGCGGGCGGCGGGAGCGGAAGCGCACGATGCTGTAGCAGACGCCCACGGCGACAATCAGAAAAATCACTGCGGCGATGATGAGAACCAGTGAGAAAACCGATTGGATGGATTGGGTTTGAGCGGAATGCGGACTGAAAAAAGCGGGCACCGTCGTCCTGGGCGATGCCTAAGTCTCTCACCGCGCGCGGCAGGGGTCAAGAGAGAGGACTGGGGGTGGGTGTCACAGACCGGTCAGTGACTCCGGCGGCATTAGTCTGCGAAATTTGACAAACCTCTAGTACTTTCAGGGGCGGCATGGTACGCTGTCGGTACGGACCTTGCGGTTAGGCCCTTATGGTGGGTAGGGCGATTTACGTGTTAGATCCCTCATAATCCTTCACGTTACCGTCGCCGATAAGAAAAGTATGTTCGACAGGCGCGTTGAGCCCCGAATGTTATGTGCGGATATGGTGGATGTCCAGTGGAAGGACAAGTCCGGGAGGATGCGCAAGGGAGTGGCCAACCTGGAGGACATCTCGCTATCGGGCGCCTGCCTGCAATTCGATCAGCCGGTTCCCCTGAACACTGATTTGCGCATCAGCTATCCGAAGGGCGAGCTGACGGGCAGAGTGCGGTACTGTGTGTACCGCGAGATCGGTTACTTCCTGGGCATCGAGTTCAAGCCGGGATGCAAATGGTCGCAGCGGCATTTCAAGCCGCAGCATCTGCTGGATCCGCGGCGGCTGGTGGTGCGCAGCGTGAACCGGGCGGCGAAGCTGGCGAACTGACGGCCGGCCAACGTTGAAGAACTGAAGGTCCGCTCGCTTACGCGCGAGGCTCGGCTTGGACGTCTCGTCTGGATTGCGTAGTTCCTCAAAAACAAATAGGTTCGGATCGGGCAGTCCTAATTCCGCCCATTTGTTTGAAATGGGGATGGCCATGGCAGCCCGGAACTGCGCGTAACATTCTAGAAGGCAGAGGAGCCGCTACACCGATGAGACGAATCCCCATGTTTTTGTTTTTGCTGCTGGCCGTTGCGATTGTGCCACCTCCGGCCAACTGCCAACCGGCCAACAGCCCCTACATTGTCGAATGGGTTTATAAAGTGAAGTGGGGCTATCAGGACGAGTTCTGGAAGATCTTCCAGAAGTATCAGATCGCCACGCTCAACAAAGAGAAGGAGCTGGGCAACGTCCTCCGGTACGAAGTGTTTCGCCCCGGCCTGCACACCAGCGAAGATCATCGCTGGGACTATCGCGTCATCATCTATTACAAAGATGTCGCGTCTTCTTCGCAGGGCGCGAAGGTGGAGCGCGAGCTATTTCCTGATCGGGCGGCCATGCAGCGCGAGGAGCAGCGGCGCTGGGAACTGACCGAGGTTCACTGGGACTTGCCGATCCGCCAGATCGACCCGAACGCGCCAGAAGAATAACAGCGAGCCTTGCGGCGCCGTTCGCTCGCGGGTTTTAATACTAGATATTGTCGATAGACAATGCTATGATTGCCTGAGGAGAATCAGAGCAATGGCGGAATACGCCCATCCCGAAGTTCTGGTCAGCACCGAATGGCTGGCCGATCATATTGACGACCCGAATCTTAGCATCCTTGAAGTGGATGTAGATACAGCCGCTTACGGCACCGGCCACATCCCAGGTGCAGTGGCTTGGTCATGGAAAAGCGACCTTTCCGATGCCGTCCGTCGTGATATTACACCTTGGTATCAATTGGAATCTCTACTGAGCCGGTCTGGTATAGAGCCCCAGACCACGGTCGTCATTTACGGTGACAACAACAACTGGTTCGCTGCCTGGGCCTTCTGGCAACTGAAGATTTACCAGCACAGCGATGTTCGATTGCTAAATGGCGGGCGCAAGAAGTGGATTGCCGAAGGGCGCGAGTTGACGAACGAGGTACCGCAATTTCCGCCGACCCGCTACCCGGCCCGTCATGAAGACTTCTCGATTCGCGCGTACTTGAGCGACGTGCAGGCGGCGGTCAGGGCCAAATCCAAGGTATTGGTCGATGTCCGCAGTCCTCAGGAGTTCACGGGCGAGATCCTGGCGCCTCCCGGGCTTCCTGAAACCTGCCAGCGCGGAGGGCACATTCCCGGCGCGCGCAACATTCCCTGGGGCAAGGCTGCGAACGAAGACGGGACCTTCAAAAGCTTCGACGAACTGAAGGCCATTTACGATGCCGAAGGCGTGACCGGAAGCAAGCCGATTATCTCGTACTGCCGCATTGGCGAGCGTTCCAGCCACACCTGGTTCGTTCTGAAATACCTGCTCGGCTACCATGGCGTCGTCAACTACGACGGATCGTGGACCGAATGGGGCAATCTGGTAGGGGCGCCGGTGGAGCGAACCGCGCGCAGCCAAGCGGCCTAACCGCAGGAAGCTGAAATCCATTTTGAAGAACGACGGACCAGGAGATCCGAATCGCATATGGCCAATGAACCGGAAGTGCAAACCGCGTTAGGCGACGTAGCCGCTAGACAGTTAGCCAATGCCACCAAGACCGCTCCGCAGATGTCGCGGATCACGCCGCGCTGGCTCACGCACCTGCTGCAGTGGGCGCCGGTGGAGGCCGGGATCTACCGGCTGAACCGCGTGAAGGACGAAGCGAACGTGACGGTAGATTGTTCCGATCGTGACGAGCGCGTGCTGCCCCAGACCTTTGTCGACTATGAGTCGCCCGCGCGCGAGTATATGCTGACCGCCGTGAACACGGTGGTCGACGTTCACACGCGCGTTTCCGATTTGTACAGCGTCCCGTACAACCAGATCAGCGAGCAATTGCGCCTGACCATTGAGATCGTCAAGGAGCGGCAGGAAAGCGAGCTGATCAATAATCGCGAATACGGCTTACTCCACAATGCGGCGCCGCATCAGCGCATCCAGACGCGTAGCGGGGCGCCGACGCCGGACGATTTGGACGAGCTGCTGGTAAAGGTGTGGAAGGAGCCGGGGTTCTTTCTAGCCCATCCGGCCGCGATCGCCGCGTTTGGACGCGAGTGCACGCGCCGTGGCGTTCCACCTCCGACGGTTTCCATGTTCGGCACGCAGTTCAACACTTGGCGCGGCATTCCGCTCGTTCCATCCGACAAATTGGGCTTCGAGGACAACAAGACCAAGATTCTGCTGGTCCGCACCGGCGAGCGCAAGCAGGGTGTGGTGGGACTGTTTCAGCCCAATCTACCCGGCCAACAGACGCCGGGGCTTTCGGTGCGCTTCATGGGGATCAATCACAAAGCCATTGCGTCATACCTGGTGTCTCTCTATTGCTCGCTCGCCATCCTGACCGAGGACGCCGTGGCGGTTCTAGAAGGTGTGGAGACGAACAAATACCATGAATATAAGTGGGCCTGATTTAAGGGGTGGTGATCCCTTCGGCGGGCGCGACGGTTTTGGCTGGCCGGCGGGTCCCACCGTCGGGCTTCCGGGCGAAGCGGAGCTAAGCGCCCTGCTCAACAAACTATGGAGTGAGTCCCCGGGATGGGACGCCGCCGCCGACATGGCGTCTCCCGGCTTCAACGGGCCAGGCTTCCAGGCTCCCTTCGACGTGCATCAAGTACGCGGCGATTTTCCGATCCTCCGGGAGACCGTGAACGGCCGTCCGTTGGTCTGGCTGGACAACGCCGCCACCACGCAGAAGCCGCAAGCCGTGATCGACCGGCTGAAGCATTTCTACGAGCACGAAAACTCGAACATTCATCGCGCCGCGCACGAGTTGGCGGCGCGCGCCACCGACGCCTACGAAGAGGCGCGCGATAAGGTGCGCGCTTTCTTGAACGCCGGATCGGTCAAGGAGATCGTTTTCGTGCGCGGGGCGACCGAAGCCATCAATCTGGTGGCGCAGAGCTGGGGACGGCAGTTCATCGGCCAGGACGACGAAATCGTGATCACCTGGCTCGAACATCACGCCAACATCGTCCCCTGGCAGCAACTTGCAAATGAGAAGAACGCGCGGCTGCGTGTTGCGCCGGTAGACGACAACGGGCAGGTCATGCTCGATGAATACACCCGGCTGCTGGGCTCGAAGACCAAGCTGGTCGCATTCCCGCAGGTGTCCAACGCGCTCGGCACCATCACGCCCGCCAAACCAATGATCGACGCCGCGCACGCGGCCGGAGCGAAGGTGTTGCTCGACGGAGCGCAGTCGGTTTCTCATATGCCTGTTGATGTTCAGAATTTGAACGCCGACTGGTTCGTCTTCTCCGGCCATAAGATCTTCGCGCCCACCGGAATCGGTGTCCTCTACGGCAAGGAAGCGTTGCTGAACGAGGCGCCGCCGTGGCAGAGCGGAGGGAACATGATCACCGACGTCACGTTCGAGCGGTCCTTGTTTCAACCGGCGCCTGGCCGCTTCGAAGCTGGAACG
>JASIGB010000294.1:0-8712 GCA_030045355.1 Bryobacteraceae bacterium | reverse complement strand
AACGGCTTCGTGCGGCTTGGATGGTCGATGGGCGTACGGCCGTCAGCGTCCGTAGCCCGCGCGGCGCGGCGCGTTGGCGAAGCCAATATCAAGGCCATCCGAGCGCACTCGCCTAAGCCCTACGCCGGACACGTCACGCAATTTCTCTCGAGCGATGGACCGCACCGTTCTTACGAAGACCGCCGGTTGGCTTGGAGCGCGCTGGCATCGGACGGTCTGGAGATCCACGTTGTGCCCGGAGATCACCTCACGATGCTCGAAGAGCCGCACGTCCATACGCTGGCTCGCGAACTCCAAGCCTGCCTGGAGCGAGCGGACGGCGGGATCGCAAGCCTCCCTTCGGCTCGCTCGGCGGCGTAACTCAGTTCCCAATCGATCATTTTCTTCCTTTACGAGGTCCCCATGCGAAGTCTTACCTGTTTATCCGTGGTCCTGCTTTTTGTCGCGATGCCCGAGCTCGCGAAACCCAATTCGAGCATTCCCGAATCGCCGCCTGTAATGATGCAAGCATTCACATCCACACCACTGGCTGCGATCACCACACCAGCGGCGGTCACCAACGCGCGACCCCCGCTCACGCCGCCCCCTCTTGCCATGAAGCTTCTCGTGGTGGATGGGGAAACTACGGAGATCGGTTACCAGGCCATCACTTCGTTTCTGGCGGAGATCGGTGTCCCCTACGACACGGTTGTGCTCAGCAGCATCACGCCCGATGCTTCTGGCAATCGATTGAATGGCCTGGCGCTCTCCAATCCCTCGGGCCAAGGCAATTATCAAGGCATCATTCTCACCAACAACACCTTCGGAGTTTCGAGCGGCAATACCTCCACGAGTCTGCTCTCCACTTCCGACTGGTCTAAGCTCGACACCTACGCCGTTCAATTCAACGTCCGGATGGTCAGCTATTTCACCTGGCCGGAAGCAAGATGGGGACTGGTAGCCATGGATTCCGGCGCGACCTACACGCCCGCTAACGAGATCCAGGCGTCCTTGACACCCACAGGCGCGTCCGTTTTCCCGTACCTGAACAGCGCCAACCCGATCCCCGTGGCCGGCAACACGGCCAGCGGCATCTGGGCTTACATGGCCACGACGACCGCGGCAACGGGAGAAACCACCACGCCGCTGCTCACGGCGGGCAGCTTCACGATCGCGGCCCTGCACACCACCACCGCCGGCGAGGAGACGCTCGCGCTCACCTTCGACAATTACCCCACTCTGCTGCACTCGCTGGCCTTCAATTACGGCATCATCAACTGGGTCACCAACGGCGTCTTTCTGGGTTCGCGAAAAATCTACCTCAGCACGCAGATTGACCTCCTGCTGGTCGGTGATCGGCTCTATGCACCTACTCTGCCGCAGTGTCCCAATGCCGACACCTGCCCCACCGTTCGAACCACGGCAACCGATCTCGAGGCGATGACCAACTGGTATTCCTCACTCCATCAGACCGCGGCATTCCAAAGTTACTTCGACACATTTGCCTACGTGGGCATCGGCACGACGAGTGAATACTCTCCGCCCGGCGACCCTCTGCTGACCGCGGTCACCGCACTCGCTTCCCAATTCGGCTTTGTCAGCCATACCTATACTCATTCCAACCTGGACTGCTACACGACGACATCGGCTGGCGCCTGCGTTCCCGCAACGCTCGCGCAGTCTCTCTACGAAATCCAGCAAAACCTTGTCGTGGCGGCGACGCTCGGCATCACGGTTGACACCACTGGCATTGTGACTCCGTACAACGGCGGTTTATCCAACGCGAATTTCCTCGAAGCGGCGGTCGAAGAGGGCATTCAGAGCGTGATTTACCCGGTGCTCACCCTGGCAACCGCACCCAGCCTGAACACTGGTTATGTCGATGCGACCAATCCGTCCATCTACGAGGTTCCGCGCCTGTACACCAATCTCTTCGACGATGTCGACAGCCCCACGCCCGGCGCTTATGGTTCCTGGCCGGACGAGTACAACGCCTATTACGGACCCTTGGGCACCACTCCCACGTTCACCGAGAATCAGAGCTATAGCCAGATTGTGGACAGCGAAAGCGACAACGTGCTCTTGCTGAACCTGCTCACCGATTCGCTCTTCCCGCTCGGGTTTCATATCTGCGACGTCGTCGCCTACGATGGAACCCATTCGCTGTTCAGCGATTTGATGGGCGCCGCCATGGCGAAGTACAACGCCCTGTTCACGCTGCCGGTAACCACTCTCAAGATGAGCGAAATGACGCCGCTGCTCCAGGCCCGCGTCAGCTACAACGCATCCGGCGTCACCGGAATCTACTCGCCCGGCGTGAGCGTGGTGCTGACTGCGGTCAATGCCGCGACGATTCCGATCACCGGCGCCTGTTCGCAAGCCACCTGTCCTACCTATGGAGGTCAAATGCAGGATAGCGTCTCCATGACGGCTAATTCGAGCGTCACACTCTATCTCAACGCCGGATCCGGAGTCACGTTGGCCTCGCTCTCATTGAACCCGGCTACAGTAAGCGGTGGGACCTCCTCCACCGGCACCGTGACACTGAGCGGCCCGGCGCCTTCCGGGGGCGTTGTTGTCGGGCTTGCGAGCAATAGTACGTCGGCAAGTGTGCCTGGAACCGTTACTGTGTCGGCCGGCAGCTTGACGGCTACCTTCCCGGTAGCAACCACCGCCGTCACCTCCTCGACTACGGATACCATCACGGCCAACTATGCGGGCGCGACGCAAACCGCGGCGCTCACCATTAATCCCGCCGTGGCACTATCGTCGGTTTCATTGAATCCGATCGCGGTGACCGGCGGCACTCCGTCAACGGCCACTGTGACTTTGACCGGCCCCGCTCCCTCCGGGGGCATCACGGTCGCACTCTCGAGCAACAGCTCGTCGGCAACCGTTCCGGCCAACGTAGTCGTCAGCGCGGGAAGTTCCACTGCGACATTCCCTGTGACAACAACCGCTGTCAGCGCATCCACGAAAGCCACGATTACGGCCAGCTTCAACGGTATCAGCGAGACTGCTTCGCTCACCCTGAATCCGGCAGCGGCCCTCTCTTCGCTCACGCTCAATCCAACGACGGTGACCGGCGGCACTCCGTCGACCGGAACCGTCACTTTGACCGGCCCCGCTCCCTCCGGTGGCATCACGGTCGCACTCTCAAGCAACAGCTCGTCGGCAACCGTTCCGGCCAACGTGGTCGTCAGCGCGGGAAGCTCAACCGCGACGTTTACGGTCACCACCAAGCCGGTGACTTCTTCGACCAACGCGTCCATCACCGCCACTTACAACGGCACCGGCAAGACCTCGACTCTCACCGTCGCGCCCGCGCTGGAGCTATCCTCCCTGTCGCTGAACCCGTCTTCCGTGACCGCTGGCGCCCACTCAACTGGGACCGTGACCCTCAGTGGACCGGCTCCGACGGGAGGCGCCGAGGTCACCTTGTCGAGTAGCGCCCCCGTCATCGCGTCGGTCCCAGCTAGCATCACAATTCCAGCCGGCTCAACCAGCGGTACCTTTACGGTCTTCACTCGCCCGTTCTTTTTCTGGTCCTTCTCTTGGGATGTGGCAGTCACAGCTTCTTACAACGGAACCAACGAAAGTGCAGTATTGGCCGTCGTTCAGTAGCCATCCCTTTATTCCTACGAGGGTATTCCTATGGTTGTAGAACGTCCTGGTCCTTACGGTCCGGATAGACCCATGGTACGCTCATGCATCGCGGTGGTACGCCAAAACCGGCAAATCTCACCACCGCCTTAAACGGGATAGCTGTGTTCCTGGTCGGAAGTGTATTCCTGGGGTTGGACTGCACGTCGTCCAAGACTGGTTCAAAGCTCTCCCAAACGAGGAGACCAGTTCTTGAAGAAAGCAATTCTCAGCCTGTTACTCGGGACGCCCGCTCTTTGGTGCCAACATCGAGTGGTCATTTCAAGCGTGCAGGCCACCCCAACTTCCACTAGCGCAACCATTACCTGGAACACCAATGTCGCGTCGAATTCCATCGTGAACTACGGCCTTTCCACTAGCTATGGAGAGACCGCGACCAGTTCGACCCTGACCACGCAACACTCCGTCACGCTGAACAATTTGTCGCCCGGAAGCCTATACGACTACGAAGTGCAGTCCGAGGGCACACGAAGTTTAGCCACTTCCGCCAACAACAGCTTCCAAACCCTCGCCACATCTACCACACCACCGCCCACCAGCCTGTGGACTGAAATCGCGAATGACATGGTGGGAATGAACGAAGCTATGCCTCAAGGCGTGCCACCCAGCTACGACTGGGCGCAGGGTCCCGTCCTGACCATGGGCAATAACCCCATGGGCTGGCAGGCCATCACGGCTTGGGGCGTGGTTTTTGTTCCGGTCCAGGGCAATCCCGCGACCAATACGCGCGTCAATATCCGCGACGTCCAGCTTTTTTTCCTTCAACAAAGCACCGGAGCGTGGCTGCTGCTCCAAAATACCAGCCAGCCGACGGGCGCGGACTATCTAGACGACTTCGCCGGCGACGTAAGCATGCCAGGCGACGTCCGGACTGAACCCGACGGAACTATCTCCGTTACCGCTGGAGGGGGATATTGCTTCCACTTCTGGCCGCAGGATCGGGCCACTATCAACCCGAACGACGTCGGCGGCATCCTGGTTCTCCTGCAGGCGCGCCTGATCGTCGGCGATCCGAGCCTCCCCGACGATCGCTCGATTGCACAATATATCGCCGGTTCGGGCGCCGATTATTATCCAGCTCTCACTGGAGGATGGCCCGGGAATCTCTCATATAATCCCGGCGTTGGTAATGGAAAGCTCAAGTACGTCCAGGATGACTGGCGATTCTACGCCATGACAACGCTCACGGCGGATCAGCTCGCCGCCAACCCTCCGCCGGTGAATCTTGCGGGCGTAAATCCTTAGGCTGAGTCGGATCCCGCAGCTGCTGAAACGGACCTAATCCAGGAATCAGTTACTTACAAACGGTCCGTTTCGGCAGAGTGTTTGCACGTGTCCTTTGCGGGTTCATGCGGGACACGTGTGCACAGATTACGCTCTTGCTTGGAGATTCGCAGCAAATTTGCCTCGCCGGCCTGGTGAAGCTGCTGGCAGAGGATTTCCGAATCCTCGACGCTCTGCGGGATGGCTCCGCATTGATCTTGCGCGCTGTGGAGTCACGACCGGACGTGATTGTCACGGATGTCCTTCCGCGATTCCTCGACGGCGAAGACACGATTCGTCAAATCAAGCGAGCGTGGTCGGACGCGAAGATTGTTCTGCTGACTGATCGGCGCGATGCATGGGAGGCGCACCATAGCTTGGAAGCAGGCGCTTCGGCCTATATCCTCAAGGACGATACTCCGGAGCAACTCACGGCCGCGATCCGCGCGGTTGCGGGTGGGGGGCCGGGAATCGTTTCTCTGGCGCTCGGAACGCGGGCCGACACCGGCGGGAATCAGAAGATCGGCATCCTGACCCCGCGCCAGCAGCAGGTTCTTCGCCTTTTGGCGGAAGGCCGGTCATTGAAGGAAATCGCGGCCATCATCGATGTGTCCGCCCGAACCGTCGAGTTTCACAAATATGAGCTGATGCGGCGCCTTGCGGTTCGAAGCAATGCCGAATTGATGGCTGTGGCAGCGCGCCACGGATTCATCGAGACCGCTAAGATGGACGATCCGCTAGCGCTGGACTGGAAGACCTGAGGATAGGCTCAAGTCGGGATCTGCCGTTCAGATGCCCCGACATAAAGCGAATGCAATACCTCGTTCGACTCGGCTCCGTTCCTGGTCACTAGTTTGGCTAGATCTGCTCGATCCCGGATGCCCAGTTTCTCAAACAAGTGTGAGAGGTAGACCTTCACGGCTCCCTCTGTAATCGAGAGACTTTCCGCGATTTCCCTGTTTCGGTGTCCTTCAACGATCATCTGCGCTAGTTGCGCCTGCCGTGGTGTCAACGACACCCGAAGGCAATGAAGATGACTCGCTGTGATTTCACGGTCGAACCAAGCCTCACCTTGATGCACTTTCCGCAGACATTTCACCAGCAGCTCCGAGGAACAATTCCGCTTCAGAATGCCTCGAACGCCAAGCTCGATTGCCTGATGGGCAAACTCGAAGCAATACGAGCGAACCCATAATACGGTTCGGCAGTCAGGCACGGTTTGATGGAGTTGCTCCAGGATTCCGAGACGAAACCCCGGCGTGAGGCTCAGTAGCAGCACGTCCGGGTTCGTGTCCTGGACTGCCCTCACAAGTTCCTCGGCTGCTTCGATGTTTTTCTCAAGCTGGATATCGCCGGCTCGAACGCAGATACACTCCAGCGCCTCACCTACGATCGGTTCATCTGTGTATAAGACGAGGCGCATCTTCGCGATGAATGCCCGCATCCGAACGTGTTGCGAAGGGGCTTCCAATTGGCATGTTATCGCTCCCATCTGTTGCGGTCGAGAGGCATCTGTCCTAGATCGCACGTACGTCGGTACTACTCCGGAGAGAAGCACCCGGAAGCGAAGCCCCGGTTGCCGATCATTGCCAGCGACCAACGCTACGCTCTCCGGAGAGTGGTGGGCAACCAAACTGGCACCGGCAACTGTGGAACAATAATCCCCGGCGAATCGTCTTGTAACATGCGCGCGGACTTTCGGGCCGTCACTTTAGCTGCCTCCATGCGAAAAATTGGTCAACCAATACGTTCGAAAGGCCACACGTGAATGTCACCGGCGAGTATGAGCGGGAAGATATGTATCGTAACGGGCGCGAACAGCGGGATTGGGAAAGAGACGGCGCTCGGCCTGGCCCAGATGGGCGCGCGCGTGGTCATGGTCTGCCGGAGCGTAGAAAAAGGCAAAGCGGCGCTGGAGAAGATCCGGCAGGAATCCGCATCTTCGCAGGTTGATCTGCTGATTGCGGACATGTCGTCGCAAGCATCCGTTCGAGCCCTCGCGGAGCAGATCAAGCAGAAATACTCCCGCCTGGTCTCTTGCTCGATCTGCTGAAGGCCAGCGCGCCATCGCGCATCGTCAATGTCTCGTCTTCGGAGCCTCAACGCCGCACACGCCTCGACATGAACGATCTCCAGTTCGAGCGGCGAAAATACCGTGGCATCGCCGCCTACGGACAATCGAAACTGCTGATGAACGTGTTTACGTTCGAGCCGGCACGGAGGCTGGCGGGAACCGGGGGTCACCGCGAACTACCTCCATCCAGGCGCAGTAGCGTCGAATTTCTGGAGCGCCAATCCGGCGCCGCTCATCGGCAAGCTGATCATCGCCTTGGTGAAGCCGTTCATGCTGACTTCAAAACAGGGCGCCGCGGTGTCCCTGTATCTCGCGACCTCTCCCGAGGTGGCACAAGTCTCCGGAGCATACTTCGTCAAGTCCAAGCCGGCCAACTCCGATCCTCTTTCACGGGATCCGAAGTTGATGGCGGAAGTCTGGCGGTGCACGGAAAAATTGACCAGCCATGCCGGTGGCATGGCGCTCCAATGATTCCGCCGTGCGAAACGGAAGCGCACTGCGGGGACGCAACCATGCTGAGGGATGGGCGGTGGGCTCATCGAAACGATGAAAATCCGCGCCCGCGGCGCAGAATGCTCACTAACGGAGAGCGCGCTCTCTCTGTTTCACGCTGAACCAACAACCTCCGCGAGTTGAAGAACGTTCAGCCCGCGACTCACACTCGCCGGCGAAACTGTCGCCCTCGAGTCAACCCAACGCGCAGCCTGCCTGATGACAGGAGTAAACTTGGCTCACTTACGACGCTCACGCCCACGCTGATCTCTCACGCACAAAGCCCGGTTCAGCCCGGAATCGCCGGCTGCTACAGAAGCGCGGCCGCCGTCGCCGAAATCTAGCGCCCAACCCTCGCCCTCCTGCACGCCCGGAGTGGAGCTCCATTGCCAGCCGGTCATCTGAATTGGCCCTTTCGCGCGATACGTGGCGTGACTGTCGGCGGCGCCAACAATACCTTGAAGCTGGTCGATCGTCGGGAGCGCCCAGTCCTTAAAGCCGGCCAGCTTTAAATTGCGGCAGTAGCGCTGCGCCTGAAGCCAGCTCAACCCCGAGCCATTGTCTGCGGAGGTCCACGTCAAATGCGTATCGGGATCGGTCCACGTTTCTGGCCGGCCGGCGCCCTGGCACGCCATCGTAAACCAGAGCGCTGACGCTGCTAGAAGAAGGCGGTTCAACGGCTGGCCACGTCGCCGGAGGCATGCGCGATCGACGCCGTGCTCTGCACGCTACCACCGGCGAGCAGGCGGTCGATGATCGAGGTGAAGTCGTCCTTCAGGTCCTTGTTATAGACGCCGCTCGCCGCCGATGCAAAGCCCGAATACGTTGCCTTCACCTTACCGTCGCGGCCAATGAATAGCGTGGCCGGCCAAGTGTTGAGGTTCACGGCCTGCGGAACCTTGTCCCACATTTCATCCGGTGTTCCGGCGATCAAATACGTATACGGAATGCCGTACTGCTTGATGAACGCGTTCACGCGCGTGAGCGATTCCTGCTGATCGGCTTCTTCGAAATCCAGCGCCACGATTTCCAGGCCTTTGGCGTGATACTGCTTGTAAAGCTGCACCAGGTACTTGGCTTCGTCGTGGCAGTTCGGGCACCAGGTGCCGGTGACGATCGCGAGCACCACTTTACCTTTAAACTTCGGATCGTCGTTGGATTCGATCTTGCCGGCCACATCGCGGAAGCTGTAGGTGAACACTTCGTCGGGATTCCGGACCGTAGTGTGCGTGAGATAGTTG
>JASIGB010000293.1:0-5215 GCA_030045355.1 Bryobacteraceae bacterium | reverse complement strand
ATCATTTGATCATATTGACCGAACGCAACATGCAATATCGCCAAATCTTCATCGATGGGCGGCCGCTGCCCAAGGATCCCAATCCAACTTGGAATGGTTATTCGACGGCCTCCTGGGAAGGCGATATGCTGGTGGTCCATACCATCGGATTCCGCGACGATTTGTGGCTGGATTCCGACGGCAACCCACTGACCGAGGACGCTAAGGTAACCGAAAAGCTTAGCCGCCCGAATTACGGAACGCTCAATATCGAAATCACGGTGGACGATCCGAAGGCCTACACCGCGCCCTGGACGGTGACGATGCGGCAGCCCATCGTGCTCAACAGCGAGCTGATCGATTATTACTGCCTGGAAGACGAGAAGGACGCCAAGCACATGGTTGGAAAGTAAGAAAGCCGGGAAATAAGGAGGGGGAAGATGGCCGAACAATCGCGGCGGGATTTATTGCAGAAGACGGCTTGGGTTGCGGGAGCGGCCGCGGGTGCGTTGGCACTTGCGGGTCCTCAATCACGCGCACAGACCGCGGCAGGTACGGCGGCGGGCGCGAGTGAGCCGTCGCCGTGCATGCACTTCTTCCCCTCCAATTTCCGCAACGAGCGGATCAGGACCTCAGGTGCGGAGATCAACACCGTAATCGGCGGCTCGGGCCCGCCGGTGCTCATGTTTCACGGTGCGCCGCAATCGGTGATCACGTGGCGGCTGATCGCGCCCGATCTCGCTAAGGATTACACGCTGGTGATGTGCGATCTGCGCGGTTACGGCGATTCGAGCAAGCCGCCGGATGAGCCACGCTACGCCAGCCAATCTAAGCGCCCCATGGCCTTGGACGGCGTGGAGGTGATGGAGCACCTGGGGTACCGGCAGTTCCTCATGGTGGGCCATGACCGCGGCGGGCGCGTGGGCCGGCGCATGGCGCTGGATCACCCGGACCGCGTCCAGAAGCTCGTCGTCATGGACATCGTCCCCGCGCATTATCTGTATTCACACGTCACGCTCGAATTCGTGCAGGCGTATTTTCACTGGTTCAACTATCTGCGCGCGGCGCCGGGCCCTGAAAACGAGCTCAAGATGATGAACGACGCGATGGAGGCCCGAGCGGGCGGCAACGACGTGATGCGCGAATATCTGCGCAACAATACCAATCCGCTCACCATTCACGCCATGTGCGAGGATTACCGCGCTTCGGCGTCGATTGATCTCGATCTCGACGCCGCCGATCGTAAGGCCGGCAAACAGATCCAGTGCCCGCTGCTCACGCTGTGGGCTGAAAAGGGCGCCATGGGCAAGCTGTATGACGTGCTTTCGATATGGAAGGAAGAGGGGGCGAACGTCAGCGGCAAGGCCATGCCGGGCAATCATTCGTTGCAGGAGAGCGCGCCCAAGGAGACGCTCGCCGAAATCCAGCAATTTCTCCGCTCCTAGGGCGGTTACTTCGGGCTCGGTTCCAGCGTCTTGATGCTCATGACGTGGACCGGCAGCGCCTGGACCTGTGGCGACTGGCTGGGCGACATTCGTTTCGGGCTGCGAGCGCTGGCGAAGAATCCAGGCTTCACGGCGCTGGCGGTCGCGATGCTCGCTCTCGGCATCGGCGTCAACGCGACGGTATTCACCGTGGCCGACGCGGTGCTGTTCAAGGGATTTCCCACGGTCGCCGGGAACGATCGCCTGCTATACATCAGCAACGGCGGCTGCTGCATTTCCTATCCCGATTTTTTGGATATCCGCGCGCAGGCGAAATCGTTTCAGGGGATGGGGATCACCCACGGCATCGGGAGCGCCTTGAACGATGGCGCGGGTTACGCCCAGCGAGTCGAGATTACCGAAGTGAGCGCCGCGACGTTCAAAACCGTTGGCCGGCGGCCGATCATGGGTCGCGATTTCCTAGCGTCCGATCAACTTCCCGGCGCGGCGCCCGTGGCAATTTTGAGCTACGGCTTCTGGGTGCGGCGTTACGGGAAAGACCCGAACATCGTCGGCCACGCCATCCACTTGAACGGCGCGTTGACCACCATCGCCGGCGTGATGCCGCGGGGTTTGTCCTTCCCGCAGACTGTCGACATGTGGGTGCCCCTGGTGGAGACCGCCGCCGTGATGAATCGGGCCCAAACGTACACCTGGTTCGCGTTCGGCCGCCTGCGCGACGGCGTTACGTTTGCGAGCGCGAAAGCGGAGACTGAAGGCATCATCCGTAGGCTCGAAACCGAATATCCGGTCACGGATAGCCGCCAGCACCTGGTGGTGCAGAATTTCGCGCAGTTTTTCATAGGCGCTAACGCCGCGCTGATCTACGGGACCATGTGGGGCGCGGTGGCTTTCGTGCTGTTGATCGCGTGCGCCAACCTGGCGAACCTGATGCTGGCGCGCGCCATCGGGCGCTCGCGCGAAATTTCGGTGCGCATCGCCCTCGGTGCCGGGCGTTGGCGAATCATCCGGCAGTTGTTAATCGAAAGCCTGATGCTCTCCTGCGCGGGCGGTGCGCTCGGTTGGTGGCTCGCCAAATGGGGCGTGCGCGCGTACCAGCTCGCGATGGCGCAAAAGGAATCCTGGCTCATTTTGGACTACGCCCTGGACCAACGCGTCCTCGCCTACCTCATCGCGATTTCGATTGGAACCGGATTGTTGTTTGGATTGGCGCCCGCGCTGCGGTTGTCGGGTCTTGACGTTAACGCCACGTTGAAGGACGGCGGCCGAGGCGCGACAGGCGGCCGTGCAAAACATTTGTCGGCGCTGCTGGTCACCGGCGAAATGGCGCTGGCGGTCGTGCTGCTGGCCGGTGCGGGCGTCATGATCCGTAGTTTTCTCAAGATTCACAACGCCAGCATTGGCGTGGACGCAAACAATGTGCTGGTTGGGGAGCTTGCGCCGCCTGCATCGCGCTATCCGACCGCCGAAGCACGCCTCTCCTTTTTCGAGCGTCTTGAAACACGCATTCAGGCGATCCCGGGGGTGGAGTCCGCGGTTCTGGCGGACTCGCTTCCTTCCTGGGGCTCTCGGCGCCTGGAGTACGAGCTCGCAGGCGAGGCGCCTGCCGGCGACCGAGGCCGCCCAAAAGTTTCTACTTTGCCGATCAGTCCTTCCTACTTCCGTGCTCTGCGCGCATCCATACTTGCTGGCCGCGATTTTAACGATCATGACAATGCCCAGAGCGCGCCGGTGGCCATCGTGAACCAGCGCCTGGCGAGCCAGTTCTGGCCCGGTCAAAACGCCCTTGGCCAGAGGATTCGTGTGTTCGACGGCAACGGGCCGTCGCCATGGCTCACCGTGGTCGGATTAGCTTCGAATATTATTCAAAACGACCAGACGCGTCAGCGCGTGGACCCGGTGGTCTACGTACCTTTCCGGCAACGTACGCCCGGCGAGGCATGGGTGCTGGCGCGCACCGCGATCCCAGCCGAGGACCTGGAGACCGCGTTTCACGACGCCGTGCGATCGCTCGATACCGACTTGCCGCTCTATGGTCCTATGTCGCTGATCCGCCGGCTGGAAGGATATTCGGACAACCGGTTCTACGGAGGACTGCTTCTTATTTTCGCTGCCATTGCGCTGCTGCTCGCTTCCATCGGTCTTTACACCGTGGTCGCGCACGCGGTGAGCCGCCGCACGCAGGAGATCGGAATTCGCATGGCGATCGGCGCCAACGCGCACGATATCCGCCGGCTGGTGTTCCGGCAGGGAATGATTCCGCTGGCGGCAGGGCTCGCGATCGGGATCGCCGGCGCGCTGGGCGTGAACCGGATACTCAAGAGCGTGCTGGTGAATGTATCGCCGGCCGATCCGCTCACGTTTGTGATCACCGCGGGCGTATTGATTCTAGCCGCCGCGCTGGGGTGTTGGATTCCGGCGCGTCGTGCGATGCGCGTGGATCCGGTGGTCGCTTTAAGACATGAATGACCTCAGGCATGAGGAGTTTTCAAGAATGACTGACGGCGCAGGCGAGGCGCGCCAGCGAGCGCGCCAAAGAACCGGCCACCGAGCCGAGCGAGATACCGAGCACTGCCGCGATCTCGCGGTAGGGTAATCCTTCGGCGCGCAGCGCCAGGCACCAGCGGTCCTGTTCCGCGAGTGCGCCGACAGCGGCTTCGAAGCGGCGCTGGCGCTGGGCCCTCGCGAGTCGCTGTTCGGGATTCTCGCCCGGATCCGGCTGTGTGGCGGCCAGATGGACCAAAACCAGGGCCGAAGCTTCGCGCTGGGCCGCGAAACGGCGCTTTAGGCCCAGATTGTGCGCCACCCGAAACAGCCAGCCGCGCAGATTGCGGCGGGACGCTCCGCGGCCGAGATGCTGGAACAGAGCCAGGAACGTTTCCTGCACCACCTCTTCGGCATCCTCGGCGCCGAGACCCAGAGTCAGTAGATAGCGCGCGAGCGGCCGGCGCAATTCGTCGAAGAGATGAACCACGAGTTCGGCGTCCGCAGTGGGCGCGGCGGCCTGCCGGGAGGTCCCGGCCGTGACCAGGCCCCAGGGCGCTGTCGACTCCGGTTCTTTCATGCGCGTCTCCTCCATGTTGCCACGATTCAACAAATCGGCTGGGAAGCCGATGAGCCAGATGAGGGTGGACCGCATTGCAGGAAACCGTGAGTTTTGAGAACGGCGCCAGGACACAGCGTCCCGGGTTGAGCGAACGGCTGGAGCGCGCCCGTTTACTCGCGGCCCTCGAGCAGGCCGCCGATGCGGTGGTCATGACGGACGCCGCCGGAAAGATCGAGTACGTGAATCCGGCATTTACGGCGATGACCGGATATATCCGCGAAGAAGCGGTGGGCGAGTATCCGCGCATCCTCAAGTCCGGCCGCCAGACGCAAGAGTTTTACCGCGAACTCTGGGCCACGATTACGTCGGGGCGCGTCTGGCACGGCGAAATGATCAACCGCCGCAAGGACGGAAGTCTCTATACCGAAGAAATGCAGATCACGCCGGTGGAAGCGGGCGGCGAGATCGCGGGCTTCATCGCCTTCAAGCGCGACGTGACCGAGCGGCGCGCGGCGGAGGAAGCGCAGCACTTTTTGGCGGCCATCGTGGAGTGCTCCGAGGACGCCATCATCGGACAGGACCTGGAGGGAAACATCCTTACGTGGAATCCCGCGGCGGAAACGCTTTTCCACTACACGGCGCGCGAGGCGATCGGGAAGCATGTGTCGATGCTGGTGGCCGCCGAGCGGCGCGACGAAGTGGCCCAACTGAGACAACAAGTGCTGGAAGGTCGTTCCGTCCCCCA
>JASIGB010000292.1:0-3048 GCA_030045355.1 Bryobacteraceae bacterium | reverse complement strand
CTGCCTTCATACGCGGTGATGCACGGCGGCCCGATGGGCGGCTGAGGCGTCGCGCTCAGTTGGAAGCTCCTCGATAGGATCCAGGGTTCCGCAAGATAGATCGGATCCTGGATGAACTCGAGTATCGTCAGGATGTCGCCGTGACGGTAAAAGCGCATGGTCACAGTGGCTTCATCGCTCGAGGGCGCGCCCGTTTTTCGCAAAAAACCGGCCTTCATATGCGTGGTGTACGTGACCAGCGTATTGCCCTCCCAAGTCCCCGTGGTGAAGCCGGAGCGCGTGTGCAAGGCATATTCGGACGGGTGCGGGCGCCCGTCCATCCAGATCGTCATGGGCGCGCGGTCCTCCCACGCTCCGATCGTGTAGGAAATCACGTTGCCTTTCAGCGGATCTGCTTCGCTCCAGATTTTCAGGCCGAATGGTCCTTGGACCAAATAGAACGCAGGCCAACCTTGGCATTGATGTTCCGGCATCTCGAATTGCGACTCGGAATAGCTCAACGCTCGAATTCTGCCTTCCTCGCTCAGGGGGATTCCCGTGAAGTCAACCGGCAGCCCGTCGCCGGTCAGGAACTCGTGGTTTCGCGGCGTCCAGGAGCCCGTCAGTTCCACCTGCGCGAAAACGGGTGCGCACAACAACAGGCACGCGCAAACGGTTGCGACAACCGGAGCGGGTGAACGGCTCATTTTGCGGTGCATGGCGTGGGATCCCATTTCGAACCGTCGGCCTCCTTCTTGAATTGCGAGCTCACCGTGAAGGGCTGCCGGAGATATTGCGGATCGTCGACGATGGTGGTCACCAGCAGCACCTGGCCGCCGCCCGGGTTCGGTGCGACATCAAAATACTCGGTGACGATCGCGTTCTCACTGTAGGGAACGCCATTCTTGCGCAAATATCCGGAGAGCAAGTTTTTGGTTACCACTTTGAGCGATGCCGGTTGCTCCCACTGCGCGGTGGAATCACCTTGCCATGTTCGCTTACCCGGCGCCGGAGAATTGAAATGCAAGAGCCGCGTCTGCATGCCGTAATCGCTGTCGATTCGCAGCGTGTCATCGCCGGCCCAGGTAATGTGAAATCGTGACGCCAGGCGCATGATGGCGCCCGCGCCGTACGCCTTGCATTGATTGCCGGCCGCTTCGTCCGCCGCGGGATCCCACGCATCGGCCACCTTGCGCGCCTGTTCCGTCATGGGGACGGCTTGATAGTCGCCTTTGCGAGGGGTAATCATCCGGAAACGCCAGTCTTCCGACACGAAAGCGACCCAATAACCGGTGATATCGACAGGCGCGGCGGCTTTGGCCGTATTGGGAGCCGCCGGCGAGCCGCGATCCTGGCCGTTTGCATACGGCACGGCGCAGAGCAGCAGCGTAAGAGGGACGGCGAGCAGATACAGCTTCATTGCGCTTTCTCGTTCATGCTGAGATACACTGCTTCGACGAAATCGTTCGTGGTCCAGGGGCCGGTGTCCGAACCGTAGCGGCGTATATAGCCTCGCGCGGGCGATGCCGCTTTGATCTGTTCCAGCGTGAGCCCCTGTTTCATCAAATCGCGGACGCGGTCGCGAATGATGGTCACCATATCGCGATAGTCCACGACGTCGAGCTGATCGCATATGCGGCCGTGGCCCGGAATGATTAGCGTGCCCTCCTCGCGCGAGACGATCGGTACCGATGGGATCGCGGTATCCACCAGCTTCTGCAAGGCTGCGATTTCGCCTGGAATGCTTCCGCCCTTGGCGACGTTGATCACGGGAAATCGTCTGGTATCGAAGACCTCACCGGCTACGACAACATCGGAACGTCGAAAGAAGACGATGGCATCGCCATCGGTGTGTGCTGCCGGCTCGTGGAAAATCTCGATGCCTTCTCCGTTGAGGTACATGTATTTTCGGGCTTGGTTGAACGTCTCGGTTGGCCACGCCTCGACCGGGAAAGGCGAGGGCTTCCCGGTTGGCCCGCTCATTCTCGCTAGCACCTGCTCGGCCGAAAGGATGGATGCCCCGCCACCCAGAAAGTTTGTAGCCAGTCCCGCCCCGCCGTTCCCGGTAAACAACGTCTGTCCGGCCTTGGCGACGATAGCGTTGCCGCCGACATGATCCGGGTCGGCGCTGGTGTTGATGATGTAGCGGATGGGTTTGGCCGTGATTTTTTTGATTGCCGCCACGACAGCATCCGCGCTCTCCACAGTACCGGAGTCGACCACTACGACGCCATCCGCTCCCACCTGCACGCCAATATTGCCGCCCGCACCCGCGATCATAAAGAAGTTAGGGCGCAGTTCCAGCACTTCCAGATTCGCGGCTCGAGCTGGCTGTGCCAGCACGCCGCTGAAAGTGATGATGGCGGCAGCCGCTACCGCGAGCACACGCGGGATGCAAAGCTCATCGCAGGATCGGCCGGAAACCAGCATAGGTCTCGAACGATTGTATTCCAGTGGCGGCGGGCGCGAAACCGCGGCGGCAGACCGGGTCCGGGACGCCGTCGCTTACTTGCCCTCGTGCACCTCGTCACGCTCGTTCTCGCAATAGGTCTCGATGAGATCCGTATCCGCGAGTAGATGGAAAGGCACTGACGCTCGCCAGGGCTTCTCGTACGCACCGGGGTCGTCGATCGTGATGTCAATGTCCATGTGCCCGAAATCGCGCCGGGTGAAGCGCTCGGTCACGTATCCGCGGTCGGTCTGCGGATGGCCTTTCGCCGTATCCACCCACGTCCTGCCGTTGAATCCGGTGGTTTCCACCACCAGCGTTCCGCCGTCCCAGCGGCCGACCGAGTAGCCCAGCCACGTTGGCTGCGGATCTTTGGGCCACGCCCGGCCGTCCAGGAACACCTGCCGAAACGTCGAATTCGTGGAGGTCTCGTACAGCAGAACCACCAGCGCCGGCGTCTGCACGATCTTCATGGGATGCGGCGCGTTCCCCGTGGTCATGTCGATGCGCGGAACCCCAGGCGGCATGCAGTGGTTCAGGGGATCGTCCCGATGGTCCCTCGCCTCGCGCTCGGCCTGCAGATTCTTCGCCCAGGGCAACATGGCCAATTCGCCCGGCTT